>PBXT01000093.1 GCA_002727695.1 Methanobacteriota archaeon
AATCTTCGCTCTACCAGAGGTCTACGAGCCTGCACAATATGAATACGATGAAACCTCGGAACTCGAGGGAATGAGGACAATGAATCAGAAAGCGTTCCGTACTGATGACGGAAAGACTACTCTGATCACTGCTTCCGAGCCGCTGCACTACGTTAACAGCGACGGCGCATGGGAAGAGATTGACCTCAACATCAAGGCAACCGTCGATGGTTGGGAAGTAACAGACAGCCTGTACAAGGTTTCGTTTGCTGCTGAAGCCCAAGATGGTGTCTCGGTGATGGTCCACCCTAACGTGGACCCNATTGTCACTGGATTGAATCCAATGGTAGTGACAATCGACGAGTCCGGAAAAATGGCATTGCCACACATGGTGGACCCATCAATGGATGGTGTTTCAGTCGGTGGTAACGTCTTGCGATACCCTGTCGCAGAAGGTTTTGACTTGGATTACACCGTTGGTGAAACCGAGCTGAAGCAAAACCTAGTGATTAGGGAGCGCCCAGTAATTGACGAGAACGCTGCATTCTTCGGTCTAACCGAGCAGATGCGCCTACCTGTTGGTTACGGACTCTACCTAGGTGATGAAATCCTAAGAGAGGATATGACTCAGACTCAGGACGAATTATCAATTCGCAACCTAGAGACTGGCGAACTTCTGGCAACCATCCCGGTACCAGTTGTAATCGAGCCAGGTGCTGAGGAACCTTATCACGCAACCTACTTTATTCAAGTCTACGGCAACACAGTTGTACTGACAACTGCAGTTTCTACTGACTGGTTGATGGATGAAGAGCGCCAGTTCCCATTGGCGATTGACCCATCAATCAAGGTCATGAGAGGCGGCGGTGGATACTGCTATGTTTACTACGCAAACTGTTACAACTCAAACTACGGTGACCTGCGAAGAACAAGCACTCGTATCTACTACTTGCCATGGAACAAGTACACCTTCACAAGTGCTAACTCCCTGCCAACAGGCGCAACAATCGACAAGATTGACTGGAGAAAGTACGTCAGCTACCACAGTGGTGCATATTCCACTAACACAATCACTTCAGTTGTAATGGAGGATTGTGGTACTGCAGGAAGATACAGCTGGACAATTGCATCAGCATCCTGTTCTANCTCTGTACTAACCTCAATGTCCTCTGGATATGGTACGACCACNGCACGAAAGATGATCAGTTCTATCTGGAACTCTGCATCTGCAGGTAGCTATTCATTGGGTACTGGTTGGAAGACTACCACTCTATGTAGCAGCAGCGGAACAGCATGTTCCTCTACTACAGGTAGCCACAACTACGTAACCAGTGCGTTGTCTAACGGTGGTTCCTTCGGTATGGGTGCACGCTACAACACAGCAGCAACCATCTACCAGTGGACCTACGCAACAGGTAGCTACAACAGCTACATCGAGGTAACCTACTCCGGTGGTAGCGATACAACACCTCCAATCGATGGATTCGTTCCATACACTGGAATCACATCTTACAAGGAAGGCGAGAGAACATTCTTCACCAACCTAAAGGATAACGGTGGAATCGATACTACTTCCTCAGGAGCACCGCACTTGCATTACGCCATCAACAACGGTACTTACACCGCTGTAAAGGCAACATCAATCGGTACCTGTGGATCTGGTTCTACAGATTGTAACTTCAAGGCACAGACAGCTGACATCTCCACTGGAGACTATGTCACATACTACTGGGCATATCAGGACGCAGCCTCTACTCCCAACATGGCTACAAGTCCAGCTGGTGGATCTGGCAGTCCAAGCACTGCTTCAGCACCATCTAGCCCATACTGGTTCTTCGTCGATGACGTAGAGAACGCTGGTAACGACAAGAAGTTGACAGTAGCTATGACCGATGTCCGTGCTTACACTACTACAAGCACTGCAAAGAACTTTGACCGCCAGATGACTTACTACGAGGATTCTGACGAGTACGTCTTTGAGTTCGACACTTCTAACTGTGGTACAGGAAGCAACTCTTGTTTCTACACCTCAAGTTACTACTTCTACACTCAGTGGAAGATGAAGTGGACAACAACCCCGTCCTCTGGATACAATGGATTTGGCGGNACCCTATCCGGTTCTCAAGAATTCCACCAGCAAGATGGTGGATTCCTAACATTGTCTGCTGACGATGGACCTGGAATGAACCTGATTTTCCTATACGACTCTAGCCTAAATGACTGGGCAATGGTCGGACTAGGAGACGAAACAGGAATCGAGCAACCGCTATCCTCTGGTNTAACAGCAAACCAGAGGTCTTCATACGGTCAATCCAAGTCATTCCTAATCGACATCCCNGGTGACATCACTGGAACCTTCGGTAAGTTCGATTGGAACGCTACTTACAGTAGCTCTAAGGCAAACTGGATGTGTATGAACACCAACGGATTCGTGTACTTCTTCCGTTCTACAAGTTCTAACCCAACTTGTAACGGTGGATACTGGTACATCTACAGTTCATCCTACCGCTGGTCCGGTATCTCCCTCGGTGGAGGATACTACGCACCACAGGCATCTACTGGAAGTGTACTCTACAAGGTGTCCAATGTTGCACCTGAGCCAGATACTACTGCGCCGATAGTGGACCACTCAGCAATGCGCGATTCTCACTCTAGAGACCGCACATTCACTTTCAGTATCTCTGACGGTGGAGATCCACCATCCGGTGTCAACACCAGTACTGATGCAGGTGTAGGACCTACTATGTACTACAGAATCACCGATGCAGACGGAACAGTCAACGCTTGGACAAGCGTAGTACTATCTCCATCTGGCACACGTGCTTCCTGTGTAATGGCATCATGTGACTGGTCTACTACTCTAGAAGATCTAGAGCGTGGCTCTGAAGTAGAATACTACATCACTGTAAAGGATATCAGCACAGCAGCTACTGGTACTAACACAAACACTACCTCTACCAACTCTTTCGAAGTTGGAGATCCAAACAAGATGTTTGTTGTTGAATGGCACGACATGGGATACTCTTCCTCATATGTCTGTACTTACCAAGTAGTCATGTACGATGTAACCAACGAAATCGAATTCAAGTACGACACAGGTTGTGAAGCTACTTACGATTACGCAACAGTTGGATACCAAGACCAAACCCGTTCAAAGGGTGCAACTCTACGTACCGACCTAGGATACATCAACGGTGCTAACCCGCACGCTGTTAACTACAGAATCAGTACTGACAGCAGTGGTCACGCATGGGAATCATTCGACCTTGGTATGACTCCATTGCCTACTTATGACACCGCAATTGCAGGTGCAAGCAATGGTAGACCATACGGATACTACTGTGTCTCTTCCTACTACTGGAACAGCTACAAGTCCGGATGTAATGCTAACATCGACATGCCTGATGACTTCGTCTTCGAGTACTTCGGTACCGAATACAACGGTTCTGATTCAAAGAACCGTGTTCACATTGGTAGAATGGGTAACATGTACCTGAAGGCTGATGGTTCGACCGCTCTAGAGCGCTCAATCACATCTTGGTACAGCAACATGCCAAGCCTACCATACTCTAGCAGTTCTTACAGCAAGCCTGGTAACATCGCTCCATGGTGGGGTTACTACTCTAGCTACTACTGCTACGACAACACTGCTTACGACTGTTCAGTCCGCACACGTACAATACCATTCGAAGGAAAGGGTACTGATGTCTCAGCGGACATTACACAGCCAACCACATGGGCAGCGATTGATTCTCCAATCAGAATCAATCCAAGTTCAGCAAGCGGTTACTTGTCAATTGGAGATGACCTGACAATCGAGCCAGGTGTAGTCATTCAAGTTGCCCCAGGAAAGGGACTGTCCTTCGACGGATCATGCAGTTCCTTCGCCGCTGAAGGTAACTCTACTGACCACATCCTCTTCGAGGGCCAGCAAGGTGCAACATGGAAGGGTCTAGCGTTCACTGCTGCGTGCAGCACTGGAACAGATGACCGCCACACAATGTCCTATGTCGACTTCGCTAACACGACCGATGCAGCGATTGCAGCAGGTAGCCGCCATGGCTCCTCTCCATCTAGCAACGCGAATGTTGGTAACTTCACAATGGACCACGTCACCTTCAGCAACGTCGGTACTGCATTCAAGCACGGATCTGGACAAGGCACTGTAATGACAATGTCTGATTTCGAGATTAACGATGCATCTGGTGCATGTTTCGACCTAGCAGAAGACTCTGAAGTAACTCTACGTGATGGTGAAATGACTGACTGTAACTCCGGCGGTAACAGCTGGGGTGGCGCAGTTATCAACTACCCAGGAAGCACATCAGGTTCTCTAACTATCGAGAACATGACAATCGAAGATTCGCTAGTCAACTTGATTGACGTCGACTTCGCAAACGTCTGGATTAGCAACCTAACTGCTACCTCCGCAACCGCACAAACCGGTAGCGTACTTGGAGCAGCAGGTGCTGGAACCGGCTCAACCCTGTACATCTACAACATGGACGCACCAGATTACGCTGATGCATCCATCGAGTCTCTAGACTCTATCCAGATGGAAATGGTAGACTGGGGAAGTGCTAGCGTTGCAATCGCACCTGGTGGTACTTCATCAACCGCAGCAGGTCCATCCGGATCAAGCGCATCTATCGATGACCTGACCGCAGGCGACCTGTCAATGACCAGATTCGCTCCAACACTTGACGACCTAACAATTGGTTCGCTATCCGTTGCGGGTAACTCACCAAGCAGTGACGGAATCAAGGGTGCAAACTGGGATACTGATGGAATTGCAATTAACGGATGTGGATACAACGTAATTGGAGACACAGTAACAACTGACTATGTCTCTGGTTCCTGTTCCAACTCTGCATCACCTAACAACATCGTTCTATCTGATGTTGATGCTACCTACACAGGAACAATGAATGCTATCTATGCACGTAACTCTGCGATTACAATCGGTGTAGGAGAAGTCACAATGCCGTCAAACTACGACAAGATGTCCAAGGCTTCCACAAACGGAAGAATTGTACTAATCGATGTCTCACAGGTTGACGCATCTGGTACTTCTACAGATTGTGACAGTGCAAGTGACTGTGATGTTTCATCCAGTTCCTCTGGTGCTATCTACTTCGGTGGATTGGCTACTGTCAAGGTATTCAAGATGCTTCCATCGGGAGTTAAGGAATACAAGGCAGACCACACTGTCCAAGCAACAACTGTTGATGCTGGTTCCGCACTGTTCACAGTCGGAACACACAAGACTGCAGGAACAAATGGAGAAGCTAGCGTTTGGGTTCTTACCGAGAACGATGCAGGTGACGCATACACTGACCACAACCTAGTCGCATTCGGTCCATCTGGACAGAACGAGACCATGGTCACAGACCCATGGTACCCAGGAAGTTTCGGTGTCGGTGACTCAATCGAACTACGTCTTGAGCCAGCACCAGTTACTCTGAACGGTACAAACATGGATTGTGCGTACTTGATGACTAACACTGAAGCAATGCTAGGTTACGATGGCTCGGTCGCCTCCGGCGGAACCAACACCTTCACATGGGAAGGAAAGGTAACAATGACTGGCGATCTGAACATCGATGATTGTAATATTGTTATGAGAAACGTGTTCAAGGTGTCTTCTGATGCTACCAACAATCCTAAGTTGACTATCTCAAACGGTGGTTCTCTAACTCTAGAGGCAATCTCTACATCAACTGGTACTTTGAAGGCATCTTCCAGCACATACCCACTTGACTTGGATATCGATGGAGGAGCTCTAATCCTTGATGGAGGAAGCATCTACGATGTCGATGGCGGTATCAACCTAGATTCCGGTACAATGACAGTTGGAAACTCTGCAACAATCTACGGTGCAGCAAACGCTGCTGCTACTGAAGCGACACTGTTCGTTAACGGTGGTACTCTAGATTGGGATGACTCAACAATCCAGAACTCTGGACAAACCGGTATTGGAATTATGTTCGAGTCAACCGGTGCAGCTGTAGACAACATCGTTGTCAAGAATGCTGCAGTTGGTATGTACTCCTACAACGCTGCACCTACAATCAATGGATTCACATTGACTGACAACGACGTCGGTGTAGATGTATACGGTGGTATGAGCCTGCCAACTATCTACAGAAGCACACTGCTATCTGGACAGAGCGGCTGGCAAACCTATGCAGTTGACTTGTCAACCTTCCTAGGTCAAGGAGATTACGTCCAACTTGGATACAACTCTGTTTATGGTGGAGGTAACGCACACCCAACATACAACTGGGCTACTTCCAAGTACTACATGATCACCGACAGAATCAATGTCGAGTTAACTGACAACACAGGTAGCTCTTGGAACATCACAAGTACTGCTATGGACGGATACTATGACGGTTCAAGCGGTGGAGCATCTGGTGTTCCATCACACCACTGTAACGCATACGGTGCAAGTTACAACCCTAACTACTACCCGTATAACTTCGGTACCAAGCCTACTGGCTGGGCCTGGGAATCTTACGAGGAATCAAGCAATGATGCATACCCAATTCACTATTGGGGTTACTACAGCCCATCATGGCAGTGGGGTAACTACGCACCTCCTGAAGGATTGTCTGGTTACTACAACATCTGTCTTGATTACGCATACAGTTACAGAGCCTCTCCAGGTGACGCTTCTCGTCTAACTATGCCTGTAGTCGATCTGTCTGGATTGAGCAACGTTACTGGAATGAAGATGTACATCGATGTATTCCACAACCGTGCTGACAACTACCAAGACAGAATCGAAATCGTTGCAAGAACCGGTAGCGACCCATCTGACCTAGGAGAATACATCAGAGAATCTGGTATTCCTTCCTTCGACAGTGGTACTATCACTGGCGCAGATAACGGTGTTGAAATCGGTGGAAACTACGCAGCAGCGTCATTCAATGACGTAACTGTTAGTTCACCGAACAGCGCAGGTTTCGCAGTAGTGGGATCAACTTCCACATCAGTTACTGACTTGACCGTTACAGGTGGTCAATACGGTATACTAGCGGCTGCAGGAGCATCAGGACTGTCCGACTTCGAAAATGTCGATATCTCTGGAACTTCTTCTGCTGGTGTTTACTACGTTAAGGACCTAAGAGGAGAACTGTCTGGTTCAATCGCAGGTTCATCTGGCGCAGGTATCAAGTTCGGTTCAGCGACATCTAACGATATCACTTGGAACGGCTTGACACTGGGTACAAACGCAATTGGTGTCGATACTGCAGGTAAAGGAACTCTTACCTTCATCGACAGCAATTTCGGAAACACCAAGGACGCTGTAATTTCCGGTACTGCAACAATTGACTTCGTTGAGGGAGATGTTGACGCAACTACTGTACAAGTTACTGGTTCTGGTGTATTCAACAGAATGCGTCAATTAGATGTCACACTAACTGCTGATTCAAACCCGGTTGTTGGTGCTAACGTCATTCTAAAGAACGGAGATGGTGAAGCTACTGGATCTGCTATAACAGACTCCAATGGAGATGCAGCAGACATGACCTTCAAGACTCAAACTGTCGATCTATCTGGTTTCAATCAACTGAGCCTTGCAGGTTACGAAGCAGTTACTGTTGCAAAGGTAGGTAGTTACTACTACAACAGTGCTAGCGACAACAGTGGAGATTTCAGATACGCAATGGACAGCGTCAGTCTTGCTGATACAGCAGGTAACAGCTACTCCATGGTTCTGACCAACTCAGTTGATGTACGCATTTGTTACAGTTACAATTCTGCTTCGTTCACATACGTACAGAACTGTCCTGGTGTATCAACATCCAACCCTAATGGAAGAACATATTCCTCTGGATTGGTTGAGTACGGATATTACGGTGCTGTACCACAGAACTTGGATAACAAGGTTATCATGTTCGATGCAGGATACGTATATGTTGATGGAAACACTGACAACTCATGGAACAGTTCAACTGTTCTAGTGACAGGTTCCTACAACTCCCAAGACTCTGCTCAGGTTTGGTCTACTTCACCATACGGTGCTAGACTATACTCTCACAACTCCGAGTGGATTTCAACAGCAGTCGACGATAACGGCAACGCTGAAGGAATTAAGATCGGATACAACGGATGGAACGACATTGTGCCAGATATCCAGAACTCAACAATTTCTGGATTGGCATCTATCGTTACAACATTCGGTTACAAGAGTACTTGGTGGTGGTCCAACTATGTTTGGGAAGCTGATTTCTTCAACGTCCAGAACAACACACTAACCCACTTCAGAAACACTGGTAATCAGCAATCAGTATCCAACCAGGATATGTGTCTGAACGTTGGTGGTGCAAACACCACTATCTACAACAACGTGTTGAAGAACTGTGGTGTTGGTGTCTACTTGATTAGAACAGGATTCTACTACGCACACAACCAGTCCTACTGGGGTGCTGACGATGCAGTAATCGCTGACAACGAGTTCATCAACTCTGAAACAATCGACATTTGGTTTGGACTGAACTCTTACGCCGATGGTGTAGAGATCAGAAACAACGAATTCATTGGTTCTACTAGCCCACAATACGGTGTCTATACTCAAGACAGAACAACAACTGACTTGACTATCGAAAGTAACACCTTCGCTAATGCACAAGAAGCGGTCTACATGCGTGGGGCGCTTGATTGGAACATCAAGGACAACGTAATCAACGGTGGCGGAGATTCCTCCAAGGCTGGTATCTACGTGAAGGACGGAAACGGTGTTATCGATGGAAACACACTAGTCGATGCAGACGGTGGTATCCTAATCGATGGTGTAAGGTTCGGTTACACTGCAAACGTAACCAACAACGACATCTCTCAGACTGCAGGAAGAACAGCACCAGCTGCTATCGGTATCTGGGCTGAAGACTGTGGTTCATCCGGTGTCAACACTGGTGGAAACGACATCAGCATCATGGAGAACGCAATCGTAACTGACGGCTGTGACCTGGTAGACAGTGGTTCTACCCTAGAAGCAGTTGGCGGAAGCGGTGGAACAGTTCACACTGTTCAAATCAATGCTAACGCATACTCTCCACAGAATGTCAACATCAAGGAAGGCGACACTGTTCGCTGGAGAGCAAACGAGTACTACAACAACAGTGGTACAGGTGAAGCTCACGATGTAACTGCAAACGACTCCACATGGGGATCTGGTTTGACAATGAACCTTGGTTCAACTTACACCAAGACTTTCTCCACAGCGGGTACATACGACTACTATTGTAGTGTACACCCATGGATGTACGGTTCAGTTATCGTTTCAACTGGTAGCAGCGGCGGATTCTCATCTGTTGGTGTTAACGTAGTTGGTACCAATGATGACATCACTCTAGATGGAACATCTGTTTCAGGATTCAGCACAGCTATCGAGCAATTCGGTGGTTCAATGACTCTATCCGGTGATGCTCTACTATCTGGTGGAGATTACGGTGCATACGCTGAAGACACAGATGTTGTAGTCAATGGCGCAGAACTAATCGCTGGAAGCACAGGATCTGCAATGTACGTCACTGGAACATCAACCTTCGATGCTACTGACATGGACACATCCGGTCAGTATGGACTGAACACTGATGCAGTCGACTTCCGCTGGAACGGTGGAGACTCTGACGCAACAACTGCATTGATGGCAGATGGTGGCGCAGAAGGATCTGTTGAGAACGTCACATGGGCTGACTCAACAACTCAGATCAACGCTGGTTCCTACGTAACAGTAACATCTGTTGGAAACACAGTCGATGCATCCAAGTTGGTTGTAGACTCTACAGCAGTAATTCACGAGGGTAACCTACTGAACCTAGACATCACTCACAAGGGTGGCGACGCTTCAGATGTTGGATTGCTAATCAAGTCTACTGACGGTGCTCAAGCAGCATACGTTTCACCGGCTTACCGTGCACCTTACATGTCCGCAGATGGTGACACCTCCGAGTGGTTTGGTAACACCAAGAACCCATCAGACGATGCAATGCCTGGTGTAATGTCTAGCGACGATGCTGGCGAGGACTTCCTTGCTACATGGGATGCTAACAACCTGTACCTAGGTCTGACCGGTGTCGACATGGGATCCGCTGACTTGCAAATCTACATCGATTCGAGCACAGGTGGAGACACTACCGGACAAAGCTGGTATGTTTCCCACGCTCTGCCATTCGCAGCAGACTATGTCTTCTGGGCAGAAGATGGTGGTAACGGAAACTCTGGTCTGAAGGTCAACGGATTTACAGGCTGGTCTGATGTTACATCCTCCTG
>PBXT01000094.1 GCA_002727695.1 Methanobacteriota archaeon
CAATGCAATCGGCCTAGTTGGTCTAGACCTCGGTTTGGACTTCCTGCCCTCTGCCATATTAGGCGCATAGTGACCAGTCTTATGTGCCTCCCCCTTAGTAGGTACATCAGGGAGGAGTATGGTCGACGGTTACCTCGGAACGATGACTACAGAAGAGCGGACTCTTCTACATCTATTCGACAATCCCCTGCCTGAAGGACAATGGGAAGCACCATTTGCGGTTACACAAGCTGGAATCTCGGCAGCAGTTCATGTTCAAAGGAAGCATGTTCCTAGGACTCTAAAGAGATTAGAAAAGAACGATGAATTAACTACAGGACAGCGACATGTCCCTGGTGCTAAACAACGTCGACGAGTGTATGGATTAACTGCCAATGGCAAATCCCGCGCAGGCGAATTACGGGATAGGATTCTAGCACAATTAGTTTTCAAAAATGGAGAAAAAGTCGCACTTAGTAGTCTGAGAAAAGGAGGTCAGATGACTCTAGACCTGCTTTCATATCTAGACGAAGGTCTCGTGTTCCATGAAACTCGAGTAATTTCACCGGTTTCGAATCCAGAAGGAACTGCATCATTGGACGCTCAGGCTGGAGAAAATCTCGTCAAGCGTATGTTTGCTAGAGCCTGGGAAGATGGCAAGATAACAAAAGATGAACAACAACTGATTACAGAGGTTGTGACCTTCCTTGGCATGCATCCGGAAAGAGTTGGAAGATTATCTGATGAAGCAAGACGAGCACAAAACGCTCCTCCACCAGAAGACGTATACCGTGACATGCTTAGACAGGCCTTGATTGATGGCGAAATAGTTGAGGATGAGATAGCCTTACTTGCAACAATGCGTCAAGCATTTGGAATCGATATGGAGACGCACGAACGTCTATTGGTAGAAGCAAAAGCCGATCCAATTTTAGATGAGGCAACTACAACTTACCGAGAAACTCTCATTACGGCTCTCGAGGATGGTATGATAACATCTGATGAGGCTGCAATGTTGAATACGCTTAGGAAAAATCTAGGGATTTCAGATTCACGTCATGCTAGTTTATTGGCTGAATTGTTGGATAGGGATGAACGTAACGAAGGGGCATGAGGTGAAACTATGGGAATGAGTGATGTTGAACATGAGATTCACGACAGATTGGTCAACTTGCAAACTCAAATCAAGAATATGTCTGGAGATGTAGTTTTGGTAGGCGACATAATGCTTGACAGATATATTCACGGATATGCCAACAATTTGAATTCCCGTGCCCCTGTTCCTGTTCTGAAGGAAACCGAACGCTACGAGGATGTTGGAGCTGCAGCACATGTTGCTAGAGGATTGGAGAACATTGGATTGGACGCTATTCTATTCGGGGTGATTGGTGACGACCAAGCAGGAGGCAACATACTCGAAGCCCTAGAGGAAGAGAAGGTTGAATGCGATGGAATTGCTATCATTGAAGACAGAGTAACTACTGTAAAAACTAGAATGATTGCTGGCAGGGAGTATTTGATTTCGAGTCAACAGTTACTACTGCGATGGGATATCGAAGATGATACTCCAATCGACTCAGAGGCCCATTCATCCATCATCGACCAAGCGGTTACTAGAATTTCAACTGCCGATGTACTAGTTATTTCAGATTATGGCCAGGGAGTCGTTACCGACGAAGGTGCGGCGAGATTAATCAATGCAGCAAAGGTAGCGGGAGTTCCAGTTATTTGCGACCCAAAACTCACAGGATTGCATCGAACAGCTGGCGCTGATTGGGTGATTTTCCAAACAAGAGGTCTTGACTTGATGGCAAAGAGATTAGCCTGCAATGATTCGTCTGAAGCAGCAAAACTGCTTATCAAAGAGAACGCCTGGAACAACCTAGTTGTACTACAGGGAGAAAACGGAGTCACCATCTACACAAGTGATGAGCAAGTCATTTCTTCCCCATGCACCTTGGCAGAGCCTCGTGGTGCCATTGGAATAATCGATGCTGCCGCAGTAGCTGTGGCTGCAGGAGTAAATCTTGGACTTGAAGTCGCAGACATTGCTCATTTAGCAAATGCTGCTTGTGAATGTATCATGAGTGGTACACAAAACTTCACACTGAATAGTGATGATTTGGCAAACCGTTTGGGCGAGGTTGCTTGGAGTTTGCAAATTTCCCAGAGGTGAAATCTTGAGTTACTGGGTTGTACCCACTACTGCCGACATTGGCATTCGTGCGTTTGGCAAAAATGCAAACGATTTGCTTAAGGAGATGACTGTTGGAATGCAGTCTATCTTGCTGGCCGGAAATCAAGACCTTAATTCAATTACAAGAAAAACTGCAAGGTGGGAAGTCTCTCATGACGGCGATATCGAGATCTTAGTTGTGAAATGGCTAGATGAGGTGCTTTACCGATGCGAAGTTCACGACGAATTTTTACTAGATTGCCAACCCATGATTAAGGATGGATTGATTGAAGCACAAGTCTCATTTGTTTCGAAAGATGAAATTGATTTCGAAATCGAAATCAAAGCCGTGACTACTCATGAATTTGCATTTAGAATGGTAGAGAACGGGGAAACAATAACCTCNGATTGGGANAGTGTTCCNTCATTCGATGGNCCGGGNTGGTACGGAGATGTCGTCTTCGACATCTANNGTNGCNAGTATNCCAGCNANNAGNCCNATAGGNCCCATCATCATACACANNAGNANAANNGGCATAGANACTTGNATTGGNCTNTCTGCAGCAAGCATNCGCATCCANATATACCTNCCAATGAANGTNTCCATNACNAANAANTGNAGCCATGCCAAAATNATCATCTCNTCNTCNGCNAANANATCGACTACAACNTCNGGNGTTGGCATCTGTGAACCCAATGCTGTNAGGACTTTNACNGCATTAGGTAANNAGAAGNANNGCATATGAGGCAATCAATGGNAATGCACAGATTCTGACATCTCCNACAATTTTGNGGGTGATGTCATGCTTTGGAAGGAACCACATCATAACCCACANTGGAAATATGAAAACTGAAGANAACCAGAAAGTNANTGTNATCANATCCATNGTNANGCCTCANANNNNANTNCAACTACNCATTTACAATANTTTGTATGNANTCTAGTGGGAANTCCAAGGGTGGACCCTCGTACNCATGAGCCAAATCCACAAGCTTCCTCCGTCCCGNTACCCCACGGCACCCATGGCCCCAGGTAGGGCTGCTCCGTTCCCGGCCTGACCTGTTCCCCCGGTTATTCANTTCCCGACTCCTTCCGGTTTCGGTTCATGACACCCGGGTCACGTGGGGGCGAGACATCGACGTCCGCCTATGGGAACCCATGAACCGGCTGAGCCGCCCCTTGGCTTTCGGACCGCCATTTGCGATTTGCGGAAGAGGGCACGCAAACTCCCCTCCTATCCCGGACGGCCGTAACCATCGACTATTTTGAACCCACCGTAGATTCATTCATCTGNTGCTTCTTCATATTTTGAAGGGCAACTTGTCTTGATAATGTCAGCTTCGAAAACCCATTTTCCGTTCTTTTCGCTGAGAATACCCTCAGCATACACGGTTCGATTATCATCTAANCCGTTAGACACTGAAGCATCACCAAAATCGATGATTACCTGTTGATTTTCACCATGGAGAATGAAAGTTGAGGTCGTGTTGTCAATAGAACCATCCAAAACTTCCCCTCTAATGGCTATTTGACGGCCTTCTAGACTTTCTGGGTCTTCCATTACCTCATCCACTGTTCGAGTGGCTTCAGGGGTGTTTATCAGCAAAGTAGCTGCTAAGGCAAGAGTGAGTACAGCCCCGATGAGCAACAATCTTGTGCGATGTGTTAGCAATCAATCACCTCTAGCAATTCCTACTGCTTGNTCTAGACTTGTTAGACCTTTAGACTTGAGTTTTCTATCTAGGCCATTTACAATTTCCTTAATCACAGATGCGCCATTGAAAACCATTGATGAATAAATTTGAACCAAGGATGCTCCGTTTGTTATCTTCTCCCAAGCATCATCAGAATTAGCAATGCCACCAACTCCAATAATGGGCCATTCGCCTTTGGTGTGGTCTGCAATTAAGCGAATTACTTCNGTGGAACGTGATTTCAAAGGCTTGCCAGACAAACCTCCCGTTTCGGACATTAACGGTGAATCATCTGGCCGAGATGTTGTCGTATTCGTAGCAACGATACCTGCACAACCTAATCCCCTTGCCGTATCGACAATCGACTTGATTTGAATATCCTCGAGGTCAGGTGCAATTTTCACCAAGACTGGTTTATCACCAGAGTGCAATTGTACGGCTTCAATAATTCTAGCAAGGTCCTCATCCTTTTGCAACTCTCTCAAATTAGGAGTATTTGGAGATGACACGTTAATCACGAAAGCATCGACATAAGGGCCGCATCTCTCGACTGTCTTCGCATAATCCAGATGCGCGTCTTCAAGNCTTGTAATTTTCGATTTACCGACATTCAACATAAGCGGAATAGATGGTTTCTTGCATTTAGCAAGATGATTGGACATTTTCTCACTGCCAGGATTATTAAATCCCATTCTGTTGATCAAAGCGTTATGCTTTGATGACCTAAACATTCGTGGTTTCGGGTTGCCATCTTGTTCATGCTCGGTAATTCCTCCGACTTCAATGAATCCAAAACCAAGAGTCTCCCAGCCAACCATTGCTTCCGCTTTTTTGTCCATGCCAGCTGCTAATCCTAACGGATTTGAAAAATTGAGACCAAACGCACTGGTTTCCACTTTACGAGGGCGATATAGAATCCTTAGCAACATTCTGCCGAATACAGTAAAAGATGTGATCCTAAGCCCAAGGATTGCACGCCGATGCGCCTTCTCACTATCCATCAGCCCAAGAAATGGGCGCACGAGGAGTGAATAACCTAGGCCCATGGGTGGCCCTCGTGAAGGGCATCTTCAAATCTTGCCCTGTTGTGGACGACAATGTGGACATGAATGACCCTCGCTGGCCATCGCTGCGTGAAGCCGCTCGGAGATTTCTTCGGGAGGATGGATGCACTCTTTCAGTTCCCGGGGAACTGGAGAAGGATGCTTGGGAAATCGTTCAATTGATTGCAGACCATGTGCCATCTAAGATTGATTTGCCCAAAGTGGTCACAGGGGAATTAGCTGTCATCGGCCTTGCTCAAATTGGCGGGCTTGAACCACCAATAGAGGTTTGCTGGGTTCCCGATTGTGGGTGGGAGGAGTTTTCTGAACAGATTCTTGATTTGCTTGAGGCTGGATATCCAGGTTGTATTGGTTGTGGCGGTCCTGGAGCAGAAGAAGAGTGGAATGAAGAGTTCCGGCGAAGCCAATTTTTGGCATGAAATATTTTCCAATTTTTTTACAGGTACTATAGTACCTGTTTGAAAACCGACAAAACCGAGCCTTCAAGTATCGTCGGTTTTCCCCGGCCAAATCATGCCAGTGGTTGTCATTGCTGAGAAGCCCAGTGTGGCGGCCGATATTGCTAAGGTCCTAGGTGTCAATTCAAAGAAAGATACTCACTGGGAATCTCCGGAGGTCTGGGTTACTTGGGCAGTGGGTCATTTACTGGAACTGAAAACGCCTGAAGAATATGACGATTCTTTCAAAAATTGGAGAAAATCAATCGACAAACTTCCATTCATACCTGATGACTTTCAACTGAAACCAATAACCGGAAGAGGCAGTAACCGCAAACAATTGACTGCAATNAAGAAGATGATTAAATCCAAGGATTGTAGTGAAGTAGTCAACGCATGTGACGCTGCTAGAGAAGGTGAATTGATCTTCAGAAGAATCGTAGAGTTTGCTAAAGTTAAGTCCCCAACCACTCGAATGTGGCTGCAATCTCTAACAAGTGATGCAATTCAATCCGCATGGGATAATCGTGCACCTTCTTCTGACTACCAACCGTTGCGTGACGCCGCTGTTTCTAGGGCCGAAGCTGATTGGATTATCGGAATGAATGGTTCTAGGGTTGCTGCAACATTCCTGCGAACAAGCAGAAATGACAAGAAATCACTATCCCTAGGGCGGGTACAAACCGCTACTTTAGCGATGATTGTGGACCATGAAATATCTATTCTCGCACACAACCCTGCTCCGTTTTGGGAATTAGAAGCGGCGTTTGAAAGTGGCGGTGCAAAATGGACTGCTAGATGGGAGCGCAGTGGTCACAAAGACGACCCAGAAAGGCCTGANTTAAAGGCTCACAGAATCATCGAATCTAGTGAAAAAGAAATGCTAGAAGCCGTNTTGGAGGATAAAGGGGATTTTTCTGTCTCACAAGCTGACCGCAATGCTACTGAAAAACCACCATTGAACTTTGATTTGACTAGTTTGCAAAGAGAAGCAAACAATCTGTGGTCATGGTCTGCAAGACGTACCCTTTCTGTAGCACAAGAGTTGTATGATACTCACAAACTAACTACATACCCAAGGACGGATTCTCGATTCCTTCCAGAAGATATGATGGAACCTATATCTAAGACAATCCGCCAATTAGGAGCACAAGACAAGTTGAATCCTCATTCGCAAAGATTAGTCGATGAAGGTTTGAAAAANGTAAAAAGAAATTTCGACAATTCAAAAGTTTCAGACCACTACGCAATCATTCCAACAGGCAAGATCCCACCAGGAGGCCTGAGTTCGGATGCTGCTAAACTGTACGAACTGATCGCTAGACAATTCCTAGCCTCGTTCCACCCTGAATCCATTTGGAAAGTTGAGAAAAGAACTGCTAGCAAGCAGGGACAGAATTTCGTAAAAGAAGCAAGAAGCCTTTCAACACCTGGATGGCGTGCAGTCCGACCGAAAAAACAAGATTTACCTGATGGATGGGGCACTTTGCNTGCTAATCCTGGTCAGGCTACAAAAGCATCTCACGAATTCAAAGAAGAAAAAACAAAACCGCCAGGCCGGCTAAAGGAAGCTGGACTCCTCAGATTGATGGAACATGCAGGTAAGAAAATTGACGATGAAGATCTAGCTGCTGCGATGAAAGGAAAGGGACTAGGAACACCTGCTACCCGGGCTGAAACAATTGAGAAATTAATTTCAAGGGAATTCATAGGTCGAGGCAAAGGTGGGTCATTGCGTGCTACACCTCACGGCATCAAAATGATTGACATACTGAGAAGAATCCCGGTAAACTGGATTACTTCTGCAGAATTAACAGGTGACATGGAATCAAAACTCGATGGTGTTCAAAGAGGGACTAACCAAAGGGATTCGTACATGTCTGAAATAAGAGACAAGGTGCAGGAAATGGTAGACAGAATTCGTGACCATGACCGCTCGAAATTATACGAAGGCCAAGAATCCCTCGGGGAATGTCCACTATGTGGCGCAGGTGTTGGTGAGACTATTTTATCATACATCTGCGAGAAAAACGAAGGTAGAGACAAAGGCTGTTCATTCGTAATGTGGAAAGATGCTAGCGGCCGTTGGTTCGATAGAAACACAGCATCTCGCCTGCTGGAAGATAAAACGATCGAAAACCTTCATGGATTCTTTGCAAGAAGTGGAGATTCTTACGAAGTAACCGTTAACATTGATGATAGTGGAAAGGTCGTAATTGCAGGTAGTTCAGCAGAGACAACAGGCTCTGATGATGAGGAATTATGCGCCTGTCCTAAGTGTGACCAAGGAACTATCAGAATAGGTGAAACAACATATGCTTGTGACAATGCTGAATGTACNTTCAGAGGACTTGGGAGAAATGTCTGCAAGCGAGATATTTCTGTGGATGANGCAAAGAAGATTCTCACCGAAGGTAAATCTGATCTAATAGAGGATTTCATATCGAAGAGAGGCAAGAACTTCCCTGCTTTCCTTGTATTGGAAGCAAACAAAGTTGGATTTGAGTTCCCACCACGTGCACCACCTGCTGATGCCAAGAAATTCCCAGTGGTAGAAGGTGTCGTGGGGATTTGTCCGAAGACCAANGTGGGGGTTATCGAGACTGAAACTCATTACCAAGCTGAACAAAACTCTGAGGGATGTAAAATCTCATTTTTGCGTGAGATAAGCAAACGTACAATCACTAGAGAAGAAGCAAAAACACTGGTAGAGAAAGGCAAACTAGGACCATTCGATGATTTCACTTCCAAAGCAGGCAAACCATTCAGTGCAAGCCTTTACTTGAAACGCGACGGAAACATNGGATATCGCTTTGCNAAGAAGTGATACGGCATAACCTTGACATTGGAGATGCTAGCAGNCCCACCTAATGTACCAAGTTGTCATTATCGGTGCCGGCCCAGTTGGCGGCCGTATGGCAACAGAATTAGCATCTAGAGGAATATCCACATTGATGATTGAAGAACACGCAGAAATCGGTCGACCATTCCAATGTGCAGGCTTAGTTAATCCTCCTGCAATGCAAATGGTAGGATTAGAGGATACGATACTGCAAAACGTCGATGGAGCACTTATCCACTCCCCCTCGGGAATTATGGTTCCAGTCGGCAAGGATGGAAGAGTTCGAACACATGTCGTATGCAGGAAAAAATTCGACCAAGCAGTAGTAGCTCAAGCCATGGAAGCTGGAGCGCACCTATGGCTACTATCCAAGCCAATAGCTGCNGAGGTCGTAAAGGATGGAGTTAATATCAAGGTCGAGAGAGAAGGAGAACATGTAGATTTGAAATGTAATTTACTAATCGGTGCTGATGGAGCCCACTCTTGGACAAGAAGATACTTCAAGATGGGTCGTCCAAAAGAGATGATGATTGGATTCCAAACTGACGTTAGTGGTCTTTCCGGTAAGGACAATTGGCTCGAAATGTACACCGGGCGTGACATTGCACCAGGATTATTCGCTTGGGTGATTCCTACAGGCAATAACACTCATCGTATCGGGGTTTGGTCAAGACCGCAAGANNTGGATGGGAGAAGTGTCGAAGAATGCTATGANTCACTAATTTCACATCCATTATGGAAAAAAAGATTTGCTAAAGCAAAAGAAATCGCTCGCTACTGTGGACCTGTGCCGTGTGGGACAATTCGCAAGCCATTCAAAGANNGAGTTATGGTCATAGGGGATGCTGCAGGAATGGCAAANCCAACAACNGGTGGAGGNATNGGTCCTGGATTCAGACAGGTTGAAGCGATAATCGAGAAATTGGTTGAAGCNGTGAACAAAGATAAATTGGACGCANGTAGCCTCTCATCGGTTTGCAAACCATTCAAAGCCTTCAGGAAAGAGCAAGACAGAGCAAGAGCATTGCGTGATTTGCTGGTAAGAATTCCGGATGATGAAGAATTAGATTCTCATTTCAGAATGTTCAATCGTCCGGAAGTTTTGGAATTGATCAACGAAGTAGGAGATATAGAGCATCCTGTTCCACTAGGTATGACTTTACTCAGAAAAGTTCCNGAATTCCGCAAATTAGCAGTGAAAGCCGGATTCAAATTGTTATTTGCTTAGGTGGGAAAATGGTACAAGTTAAGCATCGAATTCGCTACCCTCCATTTGAGTCGGGAAAGTTGAATGCAGAGCATATTCCTGTGGTTGAATATACGTTTGAAGTAGATGGTCCTGTAATACCTCCTTTCAAGTTAGGAAATACAGACTCATGGCACGTTGAAAGGGTGATTGAAGGCGATTATGAATCCGATACCAGATACCATGGCGTAGTCCCTCAAATCATTGCAAAACAACGCACAGGGTGGTACTTGATACCACATCCCATACATGCAAAGGCAAGAAAATTCATNAATTTTGCAGTAATCATATTGTTGGTGTGTCTATTCTATTTGTTTTCCACCCCATTGCAAAACTCACTTGGTATTCCGACATTTGGTACTGGCAAAATTCGTCTCGGACTACTTGATTATCCACTGTTAGCGGTAATTGTCGTTCCGTTAATGCTAATCCCTATCGCATTGAGAGTTGCTGCGAACTTAGGCGATTTAAGACGTCAGAAATTCTTCCTTCTCAATTCACCACCGAGACCAAAAATTTCAGTTGAAGAGGCTGAAAGCGGTTCCATGCTGAAAGGTAAAATCGAGTTATCAGAAACGCATGATGATTGGAAGAGTATGAAATTATCATGGAGAGTAGGGATTCTACCCCCTGCGAGGCATAAGGTATTCGCAGCCTTAAACCTCGACCCATCAGGTCAGCCACCACCGGGTCTAACCACACCACTACCGCACCACTGGGAAAAGGGCCTTGATGATGGAACTGGTATGGGTGAAGATGCCCCCATGGAGAGGCACGATGTTCCAGGAGGAGTGTTTTTGCGCCCTATGCGAATTATGAGTTCCAGTGAATATTTGGAACTAGGTATCCAAGGCGGCGATTTTGAATTGTCTTCGCCATCTGGTGATTGGCCGGGAACAGTGTACGGAGGCTTGGTTCGAGTTCATTGGGAGTTGTTAGTCAATATCGAAAGAACAAATGGAGGACCGCTGCTTTGGGTCGAGCCACTTACTATTCTTCATCGAAATGATGCGGTGATAAATGAAGACATCTCTATATCTGACGGGCGCTCAGAAAGTGATTCTTTGTAATGNAAGGTTTCATTTGCCTATTACCTTGTCACGATTCATGGAGCGCAAAGCCATTAGTGCTGTTTTCCTGACTCTGATAATGCTTCTTTCTGGTTGTCTGGGTTCAGATAATACCGAAGGAGAGGTCATTGAAGCTGAAATTCAGCAAGAAGTTGTAGCCTCATTCGAACTATCCAATATCGGCACACAAGCTGTAGGAGATATTGTCTTAGTAGACGGATTGGTTGAACTTGAGCCCACCAATACTGAATATTTCATAGAGTATGATATCATTACACCAAGCGGAATTCGACCTATTGAGGCTACTTTTAGCGAAACAGATTCGGGAATGCGTTTGATATTGATGCCTGATGAACCGGGTCAATGGAAAGTCATCGGGCGAATGATTGTATCAGGCCTCGATGATTCACTAAAAAGTGAGGTTGATTTTGAGGTACTTCCTCCTGATGAAGGAAATACAATTCTTTCAGTAGAACCAATAATCGAAATGGATTTTTCAGCACCACTAACAATCAGTGGAAAAGTAATTCACACAACTCCTACATCTTGCACAATTTCTGATGGTTCAAATTCTCAATCTGCAAATGATGCTGGTGAGTTTAACATTGGTCAAGGAGTTGTCGAGGAATCGTACAACATAACACTGATTGCGACCTGTGGAGTTTGGACTGAAAGCCAGGATTCTAGAACTGTTAGAGTGATTCTATCTGCTGGAGATGACATGGATGGCGATGGCATACCAGATGATTCAGATGCATGTCCAAATGGATACGGTGAAGACGAAGGCTGGAATCCTAACCAAGCTACTGATAGAGACGGAGATGGATGCCATGACTTCGAAGAGGATATCGATGATGATAATGATTTGATACCGGATATCGATGATCAATGTGCATCAGAGATAGGTTGGATAAGCACTGAATTAAATGACTACGACAGAGACGGTTGTTCTGATTCAACCGAGGATTCGGACGATGATAATGACGGAATTTACGATGAATACGACTTATGTCCGACAGGGGAAATAGGCTGGGAATCCAAACCATACACTGATTGGGATGCAGACGGTTGTAAAGATTTGACAGAAGACTCTGATGATGATAATGACCAAGTAAATGACACTGCAGATGATTGTTGGCGTGGATTGTCGAACTGGGTAAGCAACTCAGAACTCGACTATGATGGCGACGGTTGTAACGACCTNGCTGAGGATGATGACGATGACAACGATGGAGTTAACGATGTTAATCAAACTGGAGTGGTTCTAGACGAATGCCCTCGAACCCCNCTTGATGCACAAGATGTTGATGAAAGAGGATGTGATGCCACTGAGAGAGATACTGACAGTGATGGAGTGATGGACTCTGATGATGATTGCCCTGGAACTCCTATCGGTAATGTTGTAAATTCGGTTGGCTGTGCAGACTTAGATGGAGATGGTGTATTCTCTAATGTTGATAATTGTCCAGATACTCAAGCAAAGTGGACTCCAGACTCTCAAGGGTGTGCAGTCTATCAGTTGCCAGTTGCATGGAAAGAAAGCGGTCATGGCAATGGAAGAATGGATACTGTCGCACACTTCTCTGTACCTACACTGGATGGAACATGGTCATTTAGGAATGAATGGAATGGAGAAGATGTCTACATTTTCTTATTCAAGTACACAGATTCATCTGGTAGCGGAAACAATGCTGACTGGTCGAAGAACCCTGGTTCGATGATCCGTCAATTGCCAGACAATGCTCACCTGTTCTATGGCTCATTTGACAACTCCTTCAAAAATGATGTGCAAGGGCGAAAGACCGCAGTACAAAATGCGCTCAATGCAGATGAGGAACTAAAGTGGAAAGACCGAATCCATTACATCGACCAAGATATGTCGACCGCTAGTGGAGGTTTGGGTGATTTGATAAACAACTGGAATTCACTATACTATGGAATTGACAGATTCCAACGAGCGAGAGAAATTGGCTCAATTTATGCTTGGACTTCTCAAACAAATGACATAACACATTGGGCATACGAGGCTAGAATGTACAATTATGAGTATCCCACAGAAGTTAGAGAAAACGATCCAAACGTCCACTCTGTAACTATCGTCGATGAACTATGGCACAGCGGTGGTTGGAGTGGAGGATACACTTCAACTTACCAAAATGTCAGCATTAGTTTGCCAAATAATATCTCTACCTATGATACTCTGGAAGTATTCCATGAACATGCATGTGAAGACAGAAGGAATCGATATGCAAAATCTGACGGTAGTTATGGAGGATGCCATGAATGGGATTATCTTGCTTACATGAAAATTTGCGACCGTGATAATTCAAGTAAGTGTGGCACTGAATTTATGCGTTGGATAACCACTTATGGTCGTGAAGGAAGATGGCTGACTGACATCACTCCATATCTCTTCATGCTAGAAGAAAACGATGTTCGTACCTTCAAGTATCAAGGAGCAAATAAGGGAACTATGACAGTTAAGTTACTGTTCTCTGATTGGGGAATAGGTGAGAGAAGTAGTAGTGGTGAACAAGTTTTCACCGGAGGACAATTCCGTGGAGAATACAATAACGAATCTCAATATAAGCGTCAGCACAATTTCACAGCACTAACTGATTATCACAGTGTGAAGATTGTTGCAACAATAACTGGACATGGATTCAATCAAGACCAAGCTAATTGCGCTGAGTTCTGCGACCACGAACACCACTACTATCTCAATGGAAATACAGCCTATGAGTGGCATCCTATTGTCTATGATAGTCAAGGTTGTGAGAAAGAAGTTGACAGTGGAGTAGTGGCTAATCAATTTGGTTCATGGCCGTATGGAAGAGCGGGATGGTGCGCTGGACAGGATGTCAAGCAATGGACTTACGACATAACTGACTGGGTCGATAATTCGTCCACCAATAACTTACGTTACAGGGGTCTGTTTAACGGTCAGGAGTATGTTCCACAAGATACTAATGGTGGCGGTCGGGAAATCCGAGCAAACATATGGTTAGTCTGGTACGATCAGAACTGAGTTGGCGGCGGCGAGGGCAATTCGCTAAGCCTTGTTGCTGGTGAGGGAGTTTCTAGGTGCTCATAACGAGAATTACGCCTACGAGGTGTAAATCCGGCTCTAACTATTGCATCTTGTAATTCCAATTCACTGGCTTGAATCTTATTTGTTCCTGATGCGGAAACTACGTTTTCTTCCATCATTGTAGAACCTGCGTCATCAGCTCCTCCCAAAAGCGCCATCTGAGCAATTGATAATCCCATAGTTGGCCAAGATGCTTGAATGTGTTCAATGTTGTCAAAGAAAAGTCTTGAAATAGCCACATGCCTGAGATATTCGGTAGGACCTGCTCCCAGTTCGAACTTGTTTCTTCCACGGTTTCGCTTTCCATATGTGTTATTCTCTAACTGAACTGGCCAAGCAATGAATGACGTGAAGCCATTCGAATATTTCTCAAGACTAGAATCCTGTAACTCACGAATTCTGTGCATATGCTCGACACGGTTTTCAATCGATTCACCAAACCCAAACACATTGGTGGCACTTGTGATTAATCCAAGAGATTGAGCTTCACTCATTACACGTAGCCAGTTGTCAGGAGAACCCTTCTTTGGAGAAACATCGTTTCTTACAGATTCTACTAACATTTCAGCACCTCCACCCGGGAGACCATGCATTCCAGCATGCTTGAGTTGACTAAGAACATCAAGAGTGGATGTGTTAGTAACTTCTGCGATACCCTCTATCTCTATAGGAGAAAAGCAATCCAAATCGATTGTCGGATGTTTATTGCGTAAGGAACTCAGTAAGTCCGTATAATAGTCAATGCCAAGGTCGGGATTGACACCACCCTGCATCAGAATCCTAGTACCATCAATTGCCTCTAATTCCCTAACTCTCTGACTTATTTCATCAAGAGTTTGCGTATAGGTTTCTTCATGCCCAGGTGGGCGNTAGAATGAACAAAACTGACAGTTAATTGTACAGACGTTTGTGTAATTTATATTCCTATCAATAAGGTATGTTACCTGTTTATCCCCATTGATTTCTACTCGCCTCTGATTAGCAGCCCTGCGAAGTGCGTGTAGTGGTGCATCTCTGTAGAGAATTACCGCATCTTCTTGACTTAATCTAGACCCGACGGTCATGTGTGATTCAAGGATTTCACTCCAAGACATACAGANCACTCATGCTGAACCTACAATTGATTCAATATTAGCGATTGTTTTTGGGCAATCTCCTGACAATACATCAGGACCNTCCTTGGTCACAAGAACATCGTCTTCAATTCTGATGCCAATATTTGCATATCTCTCCGGGCAGTCAACATCGGGCCTCCATGCTCCAAAGTAAAGTCCTGGCTCGACTGTAATTACCATGCCTTCTTCGAATAAGCGTGGCTCATCATCTGGACGATAAATCCCTACATCGTGAACATCTATTCCTAACCAATGACCGGTATTGTGCATATACCACTTATTCAAATCTCCATCTGAAGCAAGAGCATCTTCCAATGATTGCTCAATGACTCCTAACTTGATCAACCCCTCTGCCAAAACACGCCTTGCAGCCTTGTGTGGTGCATCATATGGCCTGCCAACTCGGCATTCATCAATCGCTGCAATTTGAGAATCCAATACTATCTGGTAAATTTCTGCCTGTGCCTCACTGAACTTTCCATTTACTGGCCAAGAGCGAGTTATATCAGAAGCATAACCCTTGTATTCACAGCCTGCATCGATTAGAATGACTTCGCCATCATCGCAAGTGTCATCATTCACAGTGTAGTGAAGAATTGTTGCATTCTCACCGCTACCAATGATACAAGGGTAAGCGATTCCTGATGTTTTGCAGTACTTGAACAGACCTTCGATTATACCTTCTAATTGCCATTCCCCTACACCGGGCTTTGTATTTGCCATAGCCTGAATGTGAGCTTGTGCTGCAATCTTAGCCGAGTAACGCATCAAGTCAATTTCAGCTTCCGATTTGCGAAGTCTAAGTTCGTTAATCATAATCGAAGGGTCAACGATACTTATTGGCCCTAAGCCAAATTTTTGGCGTTCTCTCGAATTTGATTTCATTTCAGTTTCTACTAACTTGTCGACATCCGGGTCGACCCCCATCTTCACGAATATTCTTGAGGATTTTACAAGCATGGAAGATAGGATTTCGCCCATTTCATCATGTGATGCTGCTGAATCTACAGGCCAATTTTCTTGAGCACCTTCGACTCCTGGCCTCCTGCCCTCCCATATTTCCTTGAGTACATCTTTAGGCTGAACAAATAGTGTTGAGTGCCAATTACCATCGTCATTGAAGGCACAGAAGACGGCATCTGGATCTTCCCAACCACATAGGTAAAGCATGTCGCTACTGGTACGGTAAGGATAGTGAACATCATTTGATCGAGTTGATTCATGTGGGGCGGTCACTATCAACAAATCACCAGGACGCATCTGAGAAAATAATCGCGACTGGCGTGAGCGATATTCATCATGGCTAATTCCCGTAGGTTCTTGCCCGACTGCCTGAAGAGAGTCCTCCCACATGTATATGCGGTGCACGGACTGATTTTTCATTCCTTTCATGTTTAGGGAGTTTCTTCATCAATCCACATATCATTTTCTGAATCAGCGGATTTGGTTTTTGAGGCCGAATCCCACTTAGGTAGAACCGAAGCCTCATTTTCAGTCACACGCATTCTACGGAACATCATGAAACTGAATACGACAATTCCGATGATCATGAATAAAGCAGCAATATTCAAATCGTCGGTTTCGGGTCTTGGTTCTTTCATTACACTTAACTGGATTTGATGCGTGTCTTGCGCTCCATCATTATCAATCACAACTAATAGCAAATCATACTCTCCGACATCCATATTCTGAAGTGATAGATTAATCGAAGACGAAACTAGTTCATCATCTAAGTACCAAGCATAAGACAATGATTCGGTATCATCTCCTGTTTCAATTGTATTCGCAACAAGCTCCAATTCATCACTCTGCAGAAATTGCCAAGTGTTTGGGTTGCTCATGCCACTTCCTTCTAATTGTAGGTCAATGACTGGAGGAACATTTGTCACCAAAATCGTTGCATTAGATGAGGACATACGGCCAACCCAATCAATGACATCTAACCTAATCGTGTAATTTCCAGATTTACTCAAAGCGATGTTGAGGAGTTCATCCGTAGTGTTGGAAGTAGGAACGTATGTTACTCCATCAGGGTCAGTAATGTACCAAATCGATTGGAGATTATTGCTCCAAACACCGTCTGTGGAACCGGTTCCATCAATAACAATCATTTCACCTTCAAATGCTGTTTGAGGACTAATCATAATTGAACTTGGATTGGTCTGGTCAACAAAAACCGTCATTTCGATTTCAGGAGATGTTCGCAGAAATGTGTCCTGCAAGTAGTAGGTGAATTTCCAAACCCCGTCATCCAATCCAAAATCACTAGCATTTATCGAGAATGTAGCAACATCATCATCCCAACTAACATTGGCCTCTGCATTATGGATTGCTCCATCACATGCTCCATTGGGTGCAAGGCACCAATTGAAAATTAATTTTGAATCATTTACTTGCGAATCTGCTAGAACTGCTTTAGACGAAAGAACATATTCGCCATCAATGATGATGTTTGTTTCATGATTTGGAGAAATGACTGGATTGTGTGGACCTTCCCCGATGAAAATTGTCCTGTTGAGGAACTCTTTGCCCATACCATCGGTCTGACCTACTTCAAGCCAGCATGTACAATTGTGTCCCACGACATCAATCGTGAGAGACCAAATCCATAGCCCCTCATCAACCGGTGTCACTGATGTGAAATATTCTCCACTCGCAATGATTGGCCGTTCTGCGTATGGATTCGTAACATCATATAATGCCCAGTCGGCACTTTGTGGTGGCAATGTAGTCGAGCCATTGATGACCAGTGTATTGTTTATCCAAATACCGTCATCGGTAGGACTAGTTAACTTGGAGGTATTATCAGTAGATGCACAGGCTGTGGGGGCACTTGGTATCGATAGTAACAACAACGAAGTCACGATAAGGATGGACTTCGAATATTGACTCATCTACTACTCCTCGAACGGATTACACAACTGTCCCTGGCCTGGGAAACTGTTGATGTCACGTGGGTTAGTATCCCACTTGTACTCACAGTAGTTCACGTGGCCATCACCATCAGTATCTACCATGCGGTCTGCATCATCGTATGGGTCGAAATTGAAGTAATACTCCCAACCTGTGGCCATGCCATCATCGTCGTGATCTTGGTAATACACTTCAGGTCCGTCATCCCATTCATCTCCATCGGTATCATTTCGAATTGGATTTGTTCCATTTACAAATTCTTCGAAACTCGTGTAATTTTCGAGGTTGTCATAGAACAATTTTCCATCAGGAGTATCGGGGTCAATGTGACAATTGCTAGATTGTGGGTCTTCATATGAAGGGCAGTACTTAGCAATCAATCCAGTACGATTCAAGCCATCATTGTCAGGGTCTTCCATACCGTCATCAGTTCCATCACCATCTGAATCCTTTAGAGCAGGGTCCATGACACCACGTGCTCCATTTGCACTATATGTTGAGTTGTCAACCAATCCAACGATTAAGGCTTGCTCAGAATACTTTACTTCCCATCCATCAGGTAGCATGTCGCCATCTGTGTCATCGTCTACAGGATTTGTATTCCAGCGGTCTGGAGCTTCTGCTCCATTAGCGAGAGTGTCATTGTCAATATCGTATGTGTCATCCTTCATTGACCCCTCGGATGGGTCCAGTGCCCATCTTGCATAGCAACCGTTACAGAGAGGATTAGCCGGTACTGCAAAGTTTGTTAGATTCATTTCATAGACTTCGTATTTCTTTTCCAAGATGAATCCGCCAAGCCAATTCTTCCACATGTATCCTCCTTCATCTAGGCCACACTCGATCATTGAATCACATCCAGGAGGTAGCCATAAGTCGGTAGCAACCCATAGCGAGTGAGACTTGGAATTATCTTCGACAGATTCGACTTGCATTTCCCAACCGTCAAGCATTCCATCTGAATCTGTATCGTTAATCAGTGGGTTTGTTGGGTTCTGATATGGTCGAGGAACAAAGAGAACTTCATAGCCGTCAATCAAACCATCATCATCAGTATCCGAATCGTTAGCGTGTGTTAGGAAGTTATCTTGTCCGAGAATGACTTCTTCCCCGTCTTCCAGTCCGTCGTTGTCAGTATCATACATACATGGACTTGTGAAGTAATCTTCTCCGTACCAAGAGAATCCATTTAATGCTTCAGCTTGGTCTCCCAAACCATCGCCATCAGTGTCTGCATTAGATGCATTGGAACCTGTTCCACATACGTCATAGAATTCCTTGTAATCAGAAAGTCCGTCTTCGTCTGTGTCCCAAAGACCCGGGTCAGAGGTTACATGGGTGTTTTGCACACCGCGATTGACAACCAATATTTCCCAGCCAATTACCTCTATTCCATCTTTTAATCCATCACCGTCAGTATCCGGATTCAATGGATCTGTTGAGCGACCATCGATGATTCCATCGCCATCTGAATCTCGAGCATTGTACTCCATTAAATTGGTGAACATCTCATCGATTTCAACAATCTCAACCCAAACATCCAGTCTGCTCTCAATTGTATCGCCGACTTCTACATTGATTGAATAGACGTAACCTTCAACCGGTGCAACTAGAGGAACAACTTGCTGGTTTCCACCAGAAAGGGTTATCCTTGCTCTTGCAACGGTTTGATTTGCACTGACCCAATCGTCCAACTCAACATCAATTGCAACTACGAGAGCGACATTTTCAAGTTGGTCAAATGTAACTGAACCATCGCCATCAGCATCGTATCCGTCTCTGTCGGAGTCGATATCTCCATTGGAACCATCACGAGGGTCGAGACCGTTAGTTGCCTCCCAACCATCTGGCATTCCATCTTCATCAGTATCTTCATGCCAAGGTGAAGTGAACTTATCTTCGCCAAATGATAGAGCGACTTGGTATTCTTCGATATTGTTCATTCCGTCCTCATCCCAGTCACCATATCCATCGGAGTTGTTTGCTGGGTCCAATGTTTGTGAAGCTGCTGTAGCACCTGAGCCGGGGTGCTCCAAAACATTCGAGAAACAGAACTCATAACCATCTGGCATTCCATCTCCATCAGTATCCCAATCAGAAGGACCGTTGAGCCTGCCATCTCCATCCATGTCTTCCTTGAACCATGCTAGTCCATGCTCCAGTGCATCAGCAGCGAATGGTGCCTGTCGATTGACAGGGTCTAGCAAATCCAGACCACAATTTTGTCCAGTCGCCATCATTATCATGATAGTCGAATTGGAAATTTCATGAATATCATCCAACATATCTCCATCAGAATCCGCCTTAGTTGGGTCGGTTCCATATTCTTCTTCTTCGAGATTGAAAAGACCATCATTGTCTGAATCGAGTACTTGGTCACAGGAATGTTCGCCAGCAGCATTTGAAAGGTCATCCCAATCTTCAACTCCGTTTTCTCCGTTGAAGTGGTCTTCCAGGCTTTCTTCCATGGCATCGGTCAGTTCAACGCAATTCCAGTTACCTGAAAGCGGGTCAAAGAGTGTGTAATTTCCTGCAGGATGGTTAACAACACGCTTGTAGGTTACTTCCCACTTGTCATTTAGACCATCACCATCTGAATCTGCCAATCTAGGGTTAGTACCTTCTTCGACCTCGACNGAATTAATCAGCCCATCACGGTCTGGGTCTCCCTTTGGACCATCATCAGGGTCCGGCCAAGAATCTTCTTCTTCTTGCTCTTCAGCACCTTCTGAGTTAGCTTCGCTAGGATCATTCTCAGCATCGTCTGATTCTCCGTTGTCGAGAGGATTCAATCCGTTTTCAACTTCCCAGCCATCTTCCATACCGTCTCCATCAGTATCATTGTTGAATGGATCAGTGCCATACTGGGACTCGACTGCGTCTACAAGACCATCGTCATCAGAGTCCATAGATTGACCAGTGTTGGAACCCTCACCTATCAAATCATCCTCAGCAGCAGGGTCAAAATCACCAGCGCCCTCACTGGTTTGGAAGAATCCGGATGCTCCAACAAATAGAGACCCGAAAATCAAAGTTGATACAATTGCAACGTAAGCCATCTGATTATGTGACATTGACATGTTGATACTCTCCGCACACTACGCTATCTCAGCGACTACAGTTCTACAAATAAACCTTCACGGTGAATGATTTGATTAATCTCTCACCCTGTGGGTGAAAAATCAGTTTAATTCGTACCTAGTTTGAAGTGAAATAAATATGAAATCATCTTCTGTTCGAATTGCAACTTTTACTGGCCTACCCTCGCATCGAACCCACGCACCAGCAAGAAATCCTGCAGTAAGTGAAAGTAGAGGTATTTCTGTAAATTTCAATTCAATTCCGCCATTGGAATCGAGTTCTTTGGCCGAAACTGGATAAGAAATACCCATCGGACCGAAAAAGGACTTGCAACTATCCACCCATCCATTTGCATCCGCTGCCAAAAATATCTCTTCACCTGCTATGAACAAACGCTTTGCAGCAAGTGCGACCGCAAGAAAACCATCACTGATTACCGGCCAAGAATTCCTTTCATCTTCGCTGATGTTTGCAGTCAAACCTGCACAAGATTGCTGTAGCCTCGTGAAAATTCCAACAGGTATTAGGTGATGTTGCAAGCCATCGATTCTCCAATTAGATTCTACATTTATGTCGTATGAATTTCCAGCAGAGTATGTCTTGCCGCTTGGTTTAGATGCAGTTACAGGAAGGTCCGACTCATCTAAACTTAAAACACAGTTCTCTGCAGATTTTTCCTCCCAGCGCATTCGGTATCTCTTCGAATTAATTCGTTCAAAATCTGCTTGAAAAAGACCCGCAAACAGTGGCGTCAAGCCTCTACTTGCAAAGCTTGGAGGATTTATTTTTGGCTTACCCCAACCATGTAACCACCACCGGTATTCCATGGCCTGAGTGGTTTTTTTCCTTCGGAATAGTCCTGTGAAATCAAGTGAACCTGAATTCAACAACCCTTCTTCTTCGTCACAAGCAGAATTGGCTAATTTACGGCCCATTGGGGCATCGATGGTTTCTTCGAAGATTCGCCACCAAGCCTCCAAACCGTCCGAACGCCACCTATACCAGCAATGACCATTTTTGTCAATAATCAAACCGTCTCTATAAGTAAAATTCTCTCGAAGAGCCAGAATTAACTCTGCATCTAAAAGCGATTCTGATTCATCGATTAGGGGCATGTATATCACAATGGATATCCGCTTAGATTTTCATCGTTGAAACAGTATCTGATAACCTGATAATTCGACTTGAAATCACGGACATCATTCTTTACTGATGAAGGGTCCTCATTTTCTAATAATACCCTAGCATAAAATCGAGCTACATCTTGCATTTCATCCGTCCCCATTCCAACACGAGTCAATTCCTGAACTCCGAGTCTTAGCCCAGAAGGGGTCATTGCCTTCGTATCTCCAGGTAGCATATTCATGTTGGTAATGATACCAGCCTGTTCTAGTAAATCAGCAGCCTTAGCACCAGCTCCTGAATCTAACTCACCATGCCTTGTGAGAACTTGGTGTGAAGCAGTGTATCCACGGGACTCCGCTAAAACATCGAAACCTTCTGCAGCAAGTGCGCTGGCAAACGATTGGGCGTTAGCCACTGTATTTTTGGACAAATCTTCACCATATTCAATGAACTCAGAGAGTGCTACAACTTTACCAGCAACATGATGGAGATGGTATGACGAACATGCACCAGGAAATACTGCATTGTTCAATTTTCTTTGGAACTTTTCATCTTCCGATGATGAAAGAATGAATCCACCCTGAGGCCCAGGGAATGTTTTGTGAGAGGAACCTGTCATGATATCTGCTCCTTCATGCAGAGGGTCTTGGAAACAACCTCCTGCAATAAGTCCCAATACATGCGCTCCATCATACATTACTTTTGAACCAACTTCATGTGCAGCATCTGCTAACTCTTTGAGAGGAGTAGGGAATAGGAATACTGACTGACCAAACAGGGCGATTTTTGGCGCGACCTCACGAATCAATTTTGCTGAGGCATCGATGTCAGGCTCCATCCTATCCTCATTCCAAGGGTAGGTTGAGAGGTTCAGATCACGTAAGCCGACAGCACCCATTCGCGCATGAGAGATATGTCCGCCATCTGCTGTAGACACCGCTGTGATATCATCACCGGGTTTAGCGAGTGCCTTCAATGCTGCAATGTTAGAAACCGTTCCACTAGTAGATTGAATATTGGCAAAGGGTACATTGAACAGTTTTTTGGCGAGATTGATTCCCAATTCCTCGATTGTATCGAAGTCGCCACAACCTTGGTAATATCGCTTGTAAGGTAGGCCTTCTGCATATCTTCCATGAAGGTCACTGGATACGATTTTCTGTACCATGGGAGAAACAATATTCTCACTTGCAATCATTCCCAAACCATCACGATACAACGTACCGCTATCAGTTACAGCTTGCAAAACAGTTTGAGCATGATTCAGATTTTCTGGACTCGCTTTCCAATCGCCTCTGGAACCAATCATGCATCTCCCTTGTCCATTCGGCCTTTGACCCTTTGGAATCTAAGTTCAATCGAATTATCTCAACTTGGTCTTCGAGGGCCACCCTGTCTGGTAGCACGCGATTGTCTCTCCGATCTAATTGTGTTGTGAGGAATTCCTTTGCGGCTGAGGTTCGTAGACATGATATTCCTCTGTCCTCTACTACGGCCCAATGGCTTTGCAGCACGACCTGATTTACGCTGAATTTGCTGTGTACGGCCACGATATGCAACTGGTCCAACGAGTCTTTCCATTGCAGGTACATCCGAACCCTCCTCCTTTGGTCGCTTGAGCCACCAGCCGGGGGATAGATTCTGCATACGTGCATCACGCTCCCTCTTCATTGAATTTGCACGGCGGGCCAATTTTGGTCGTACCGACCTTTCACTCTCTTTAGGAACCAAGTTAGTCATCCATCCAGGGAATCCAATGTCATACACCACCCCGTTGATTGTTAACAACATCCCAGATAACAACAAATGTGTACCCACTGGTAATTCACTTCGCTGCATTTTGATTTTGTGTCTTCGCATACGCTTAGCGTAGGCCACCATAGCTTTCTGGTCCCTGTGCCGAATCACCTTGTTTTGCTGTTTGCTAAAACGTCTAGCACTTTGGTGGACGAAGATCAAACCGAATGCAATAGAAATTCCTTCGAGCATTCCCAATTCTCCTGAAGCATAAATTCCGGCTAAGAGCCAGATTGGAGTTAGAACTCCCCAATTGAAAACTTGTGAAATTATTCCAGAAGTATATCGTGGAGTCATTTTCTTTTCAACAGCCGCAGCAGCAGTGATCATTACATTGGCATTGACTGCTTCGTCTACTCCCCCTTTGACCATTAGTGCTGCAATTGGATTTACAGGAGCGTCATCAATCCATCTTCGAGAACGCTTTGTTAGTGACTTGGTCAGAGCTATTTCGAGAACATCTTCGTCATCCTCACTCTTTGGACGACCCAAAATATTCGCTAAAGCACGAACTCTCGGATCAAATGGATCTGTTTCCTCGAGTTCAGTTAATACGCTCAAAGCGCTATGCCACTCACCCTTGTCTACCAAACAAAGAGCAGCAGCAATTCTTGGGCGAGCCATTAGAGGATTCTCTCGTACCAAACGCAAGGCGATCTCCATTGCTTCTTTGTGCATGCATTGGGCTCGTAAAAGTGCGATGTGCGAAAGTCTTGCATTAATCGAAATATTGTCCTTGTGCAATGCACCATCAACAGGTTGTGGGCTCCATGAGCGCAACATTCGCATCAAATCATTGAGGTGGTCGATACAAGGATTGTTTTCCCAATCCCACAAATCATCTTCATCGACAGACCCGTTCCAAGGGTCAAACCATTCACAAATGAAAGCCAATAACTCAGGCTCATCATATCCTTCAGGCTGCTGAAGGTTGTGAAGAGCTTCTCTTGCAGCATCAAGCCTGCGACATGCGATATGACCTGCGGCAATTATCATCCTTGCCTCATCATTATCTCCACCAGATTGTGCTAGTACTTTCTTTGCTTCTTCTATTGCAGATGGCCACAAACCACGAATTGCCATCTCAATCATTCTTGCACGACTCTTTGCTAGGCGAACTACAGCTTCATCCTCGCCTATCGAGCGTTCCTGGAATCTAATCAGTGCATCCAAATCATTGTTCAATGCGGATTCCTCTACCAAGTCGAACATCCAATTTCCACCACCACTCATGATGGCACCTTCCCTTCTTTGGTCTGGATTTAAATCAAACTTCAGGTTGCGAAGTGAATTAAATTTTGAAATCGAAAGAACCCAAGTTAGTAAGAAAATTGTTTGACCTACTGCGATGAAAATCCAAGTTACTAGCAGACGATATTCTTCATCGAAACCTCTTCCTTCAAACCACTCGATAAATGGCATTAAATCTCCAAATTCCTTGTAACAGACTAAAATCAAGAGTAAAGCAGTGTAACCACTGAATCCTGCAAATGCGAAATACAGAACTCTTGCTTGGGCTTTGTCTTCAGAGCGAATTTCTCTAGGTGTAGCGAGGAGTACTCCTCCAAGTCCACCGAAGGCTTGTCCTCCAAGGAACAGGTTTCGGATAAGTTCGAAGATGAAAGCGAGACCAACAATCGCAATATTCAGCGACAGATACGCTGCCAAAACTTCTGGTAAACTCTTGAGTGCTTCCCACTCCGCAAGCAATGGATTTTCTTGAATCTGAAGATATACTTGATGCCCTAAGATTCCACCATAGTTCAATATCTCTTCAGAATTAGCGGGGTCGTTAATCATGACCAAAGCAACTGTAACAATACCATTAATCGCTGTAATAGGCATGGTTAGCAAGAATAGAATTAGAACAAACGCGAATGCCCTACCAACGAATCCAAGTTTCCTCGCATCAATTGGATTTGGTCTGCCCAACCATGTTCTGAATTTTCCAATCATTAGCATGTTCCAAGATGCACCCATAATCCTACCATATGCTAGAATGGTGGGGCCCATGAAAACCAAACCAGCGATTGCAAGTGCGAGGGGTTTTTGCGACTCGTCAATTCTAGGAATGAGTAAGAGGTATGTTCCAATGGCTACGCCAAATAAACCGGCTAAGGTTCCTGTTCGTCTGAAAAATAGTTTGACGAATTTGTTCTTGGTTACTCCAATGCGCTTACCTACTAGTTGGCCATTGAGAGATTCCCATGGTGATATTAGAATAGGGATTAGTACAAGTATTCCCATCAATAGAAGATTTGGAAGATAGTACACCTCTGCATCAAATATTAGTTCTGAAATTAGAAGAAGAACTCCTGTCATTGCCATCATGTATAGCGCGATTCCAAATCCAACATTCGGTAATTGCAGAAGGCGCTTAACACCGCCTCGACCCTTAGTCANACTGTGNACTTCATACAATCCNTCATCTATCTCGAAACCAACTTGCANACCNGANAGTTGGGANGGNATCATCCACTTCCAAAGAATNAGNGCNGTAAAGAATGCAACNAANAAGGGTATTGCATGGTTNATTGANANGTTNGCTGGNTTCTCNANTGTNCCTGCACTCGCTAANGGTATGAAAACCAAGCAAGTCANAAATNCGANNAGCCACCTCCTCATCGCTGTAGCCTGTGGGAATGACTTCATGACTTCTTCGCCAGCCTGTGGCGTTTTAGGAATGAATCAATCCTATCAAAAGCTGTGTTTAGTGTGTCCTCATCTGCCAAATATACAATTCGAANNTGNCCNTTNCCNTTTTCTGNAGAAAAGCCNCTACCNTGAACTACNAACACNTGTTCTTCATGNAGTAAACTCANNACAAACTCCTTNTCATTTTTTGACCAATATTCNTCNGTNAGACGAGCGAACATGTANAAGGCACCACCTGGAGCTTCAACTTCTAAACCATCGATATCTGCAATACGATCTAGGCAAAGTTGTCTTCGACTCTTGACCTTAGCAGAATGCTCTGTCATCCATCCACGGTCCGCTTCGAGTCCAGCCAAGTAACCTAATTGAGCAGGAGTACTAGCACACAACCTGGAGCGTAACAATCTCTCAATGCCATCTCTAACATCTACCAAAACATTTGTTGGGTCATGAATTGCCATGTAACCAATCCTCCATCCTGGAGCATAGTACACCTTTGAAACACCATTTAGAGCAAAAACAGGAACATCTTGTGAGAGTGATGCTACAGACACATGCTCGCCACTAAAGTCAAGTCCGTCGTAAATTTCATCTGCAACAATCATACAATTGGGCCATTTTTTTGTGATGGATAACAATTTGTTGATTTCATCAGGCCCTGCAACATTCCCTGTAGGATTATTCGGGTTTATCAAAACCAATAATCGAACACTAGAGTCCATTTTTGATTCGATATCGTCTAAATCAATACCCCATCCATCGTCTGATTTTAACGCATATTCGATAGTCGTAGCACCATACATTTGGGGATAAGCCATGTAAGGAGGATAATGCGGCCCGGGTGCCAATACCTTCGATCCTTCCTCGAGAGTTGCTGCAAAAATTATTTGCAANGCCTCTGTAACTCCGTGGCAGACATAGACATCATCTGCATTGCAATTCCAGCCCTTGCTCGTTTCATCTGCAGCAATCGCCGAACGTAGTTTTGGCAGCCCATATGATGGTGAGTAACCATTGTTGCCTGAAGCTAATCCTTCACGGTATGCTTCGACCATGTGCTTAGGCGTGGGCAATCCAGGATATGCAATAGGGTCACCAATATTCAATTTGATAATTTCATGCCCCTCGGCTTCTAGCTTAGTTGCTGGAACAACTACATCTCGAATTGCGTATTCGATGGTCGAAGCACGAGAGGATACAGGAATCATGCCATTCCACCCATCCTACAAATCTCATCATATTGCTCTTTAGAAACTGGCTGAACCGATAATCTCTGACCTCGCTGCACAAGAGGCATATCTTCGAGAGAGGGATTGGCTTTGATGTCAACCAAACTAACCATCTCGATTTCTTGAACTGCTTCAATATCCACCATCATCCATCGAGGATTTTCCGGAGTAGATTTTTCGTCGAAATATTTGCTATTTGGGTCCCAAGATGTATGGTCAGGGTATCCTTCTCGACACACTCTAGCAATCCCTGCCACATGCGGAGGTTTTGTATTTGAATGATAAAAAAGGACCATGTCGCCCAACTTCATCTTGTCTCGCATCATGTTTCTCGCCTGGTAGTTTCTTACACCATCCCAATGAGTTGAGCCATCGGCAACCAATTGAGAATAGGGGTAGACATCGGGCTCGGACTTCATCAGCCAGTAGTTCACCATGTAGGGGCCGTCTAAGCGACATCCCTTAGATTTCACCATGCATCGCCATGGTCAGGAATTAGGGTAGCATCGACAACATCGATGTCGCCTCTGGCTGCAACTCGCCCTAATCCCAGCTTTCTAGCCATTGAACTAGCACCACCTGTTGAACCAATTCCAAGTTCTTCGAGTAGCACGAAAATCGCCGGTAACAAAATCAATGCACTCGCTGCTGCAATCCACAGCAAAATTATGATTACAGTGATGAAGGGTTTGATTTCAGGAATTGGAATTTGGTATGCAGTAACCATTCCCAGCGTTGTTACCGTTGCCGCTTCAAACAGTGACATACCAGTACTGACGGTCGATGTCCGTATCGCTTCAATACCCCCGCCTAATTCGCGTATACGGTTGGCAATATGAATCGAGAAATCAACACCCACTCCAACAAGAATGGAACCGATCATTACAGTTACGAGAGATAATGATACATCCATTTGCCACATTACTAGCCATTGCAGAGCAACTGTTGCAATAACAGGCGCTGTTGTCCAGAATGAAAATCTAATGTCCTTGAACACAATAGCTAATGTCATCAAAGTCAATGCTACTGCGAATCCGAGTGAAGACCATTGGCTGCCAACAATCAGTTCGTTAACTGCGATTGCTGTTGCAGCAACACCCGTTAAATCTCCTGCATTGATATTGCCTTCATAATCCCGTGAAGTATAATCGTTCACTTGTGCAACAGCCTCAGAAGTTTCTGCAACCGGAACGAATGGCATATCGACATAGATCAGGTTTCTACTATAATCATCAGAGATGAATAATCCACGTGTTTCATCAGTTAGGCTGGAATAAAATACATTCAGCAAAAAGCGCTCAGCATTCTCATTTTCTGTACCGTTGGCTCTCGGTGCTGTTAGAACTTCCCAGAATGTCACGTCCTCAGAATATTGACGATTCAAATATGGTTCAAGTTGGTCTTTCAAATCATCAGGAACGAGAGGATTATCTGTAATATTCCACAGAGGAGTTCCACTAACGTTGCCACCAAATCCGACTGACTTCATCAAGAACACGATACTAACTGCGTTTGTTTGTTCAATAGTGTTTAGATTATCCTCCAAAGCAGATAAACCTAACAATTTCTCTACAGGTTCCGCCTCNGTAATTGGAGCATTTCCAGAAATATCTCCTTCAATCAAAATCATTCCAACTTGCCCTGCGTTGAAATCTTGGGAATACTGTTTCATGGTAACAACTGAAGGCTCGTCNTCAGGAGCCATTCCCAGCAGGTCAATGTTTTCTTCAACATTCTCTTGACCCCAGAATCCTGATACAAAAATCATGACAATAAAGACCGCAATGACTCCTTTTGACCACTTGATTGGCACCTGAACAACCTTTTCGAAAACAGGAAGTGGTGGGTGCTTTGGCTTACGTAAATCAAGTAGCAATGTGAGATTTGGAACCATCATCATCGTCAAAAGATAAACAATTACAATTCCGCCAGACAGAGCAATTCCAACAGTCTCTATCGGCTTCATAGGAGTGAATGTTAGCGATATGAATCCAATGACTGTTGTAACAGCGGAGAGGAATACCGCACGTCCTGTAGATGCTAAGGATTGACGTATCTTTTCGTCCTTTGTCCCCGTTTCTTCTGCGTATCTGTTAGTAATATGCAAACCGTATGACACACCCAATGCCAATAAAATCGGCCCGACAATAATCACCGTCATCGTAACCTCATAACCGGTATAACCCATTATTCCAAGAGTCCAAAATACTGAACAGAGAGTAGGTAGTCCTGCAATAACCACGACTTTGAATCCTTGGATTGGTCTCCATGAACCAGTCTGNAAGACATCNGAGTGGAANACGAANAATCCCANTGCAACTAGTACAATNGCTAANGGGAAAATCTGCCAGAANANNTTGAATGAGAACTCNGTTACNGCNTTNGTAATNGGNACNGGNCCNGTNANNGTCATNGANATTCCTAGNTCNTCCCAATCACACANGTCNGCACCNATAGGNTCNCCNTTTTGGTCATATTCACAAGGCTTCTTTTCTTGAGAGATATTATCCAAAATTTGTTGAGTCTTCTCAATAACTTCCTTTGCGGTTTTTGCTTCGTCTACAGCAATGATGATTACTGCCTTATCGAGGAAACCATCTCCATCACTGTCTCTTGCCATTTTGTCTAAACCGGGTGAAGGAGAGCCATCATCCTCATACATCTCATTGACAATAGTATCAATTGTTGTTTGTGAGGGAATACTGTAATTGCCCCAAATAGGGTCCCCAACATCGAGAACGTCCTTTACCAAATCAGCAGCAGTATAGCCAATACAATTCTCATCATTGGGGGGACAAACGCTAGCTGCTAATTGGTCCACAAAAGCATCCTGAATACGGGGGAGACTAGAGTTTACTTCCTTAACAACGGTCGACAGGGAAAGTGCGTAGATGACGTCATCAGTGGGGTCTGAAATCCTTGGATTCAATTGCTTTTCAACATAGGACATTTCCTGTAAGATACGCCTATCATCAATCGGTTTTTCAGGAGAATCAATGTATATGATCATAACATTCGTGGACCAGTTTTGCTCAACTTCCTTGATGCTTTCCAATACAGGAGAACCTTCAGGCAAGTACACGTCTAAATCTCCATTGACGTTCAAGGAAGGGTCATCACCAGGTTTTATCGAAGTCCCATCTACGAACCCTGAGTGATATGCAAAGAAGCATGACGCCATCAAACAGACAACAACCATGAATATCGGGAACTTAGTTAGTATGCCAGTGGCACCGTGCTTCTGCCACTCTCTTTGTAGCGATTTAGGAGCATCTAGTACTGCATCAAGGGTCTTTCTAGCATTCCAATCTTTGACGTTTTCACGGAGTTTTTCTTGTCCGTGACCAAAGATCCGGGATAGTTTGTCCTGTAGCGATGAAGAGTCATCTTTCGGCCCAGACTCATCTTCGGACATAATGCCGCCCCAATACTCCGTCATGCTTAGACCATTTGAAAGCATACCCATCATGGTCATCCAATCACTTCAAAAGTAAGGCCTATCAGCCATAAGCGGACCTGTGAGGATAACGCACGCAGGGCCGGTGAGCAACATGCCATCTCCTAAACTAAACGACAAGCGATGGTCAATCGACCTAGAAAAGAGAATCCAAGAGGAACATTATGCAGATGAGGCTGCATATTCCAAGCGATATGGATTCAATCCAAACTCTGGAAAGGAGATCTTCGTAATCGACACACCGCCTCCATATCCGAGCGGAACATGGCATATTGGTGCAGTAGCTCAGTACAGCATGATCGATGTCATTGCACGTTCCCAACGTCTACTAGGAAAAGAGGTAAAATTCCCTTGGGGAGTCGATAGAAACGGAATCAATGTTGAATTCACTGTAGAAAAGAACACAGGAAGGAAGATGAAAACATATGACCGTGCTGAGTTCCTGAAGTTGTGTGAAGAAACAATTGAAGAATTCACACAATCTATGCGAAACACTGCACGACGTGTCGGCCTTTCAATGGATTTTGCAAATGAATACCTCACTGATGCACCCGATTACAGGATGGTTACTCAAACCATTTTCACGGAATTGTTCAAGCGAGGGGCTATTGTTGAAGATTTGCGACCAAACATCTACGACCCTGTAGAAGGCACAACAATCGCTGATGCGGAAGTTGAGAGATTGCAAAGAAGGACCAAGTTAGTAGATGTAAAATGGCAAACCGAAAATGGTGAGGAACTAATCATCTCTACAACAAGGCCTGAACTTATTTGTGCTTGTGGAATTGTAGTTGTCCATCCAGATGATGAACGATACAAGCACTTGATTGGTAAAAAAGCAATGCTTCCACTGCCTGTCGAGGGGAGAGAAAAAAGCGTAGAAATTTCCACCCATCCATCTGTAAAGAGTGAATTTGGTTCTGGTATTCTGATGGTGTGTTCTTTCGGTGACCAAAACGACGTTGCTGTATTCCGAGAATTGGGATTAGCGCCCTTCCAAGCGATTGATTTGGACGGATGCATGACCAGTATTGCCGGACCATTCGCTGGAATGAAGGTTGCAGAAGCAAGAAAATCTGTAATTGAATATCTGGAAAATGAAGGGAAAATACACCAAATAGTTGAGAAAGAACAGGAAGTTCCTGTTTCTGAAAGAGGAAAGAATCCAGTCGAAATTATTCTCCTGAAAGAATGGTATGTTCGACAAACTCACATTCAAGACAGAATTAGAGAATTGGCTGAAGATATTGACTTCCACCCACCTAGAAACAAGCAATTCCTTCTAGATTGGATGGAGAATATATCGATAGATTGGCCAATTAGTCGAAGAAGATGGTACCACACAGAAATACCCATCTGGTATGCAGATGAAGGAACTAAGGTAATCTGTGCGCCTTCAGGCGTCTATGTTCAACCTTGGTGTCAAACTCCACCTGACAATAGCGAGGTTCTAGATAGAGAGACCCGCGAAGTTGTCGGTCTATATGGTGAAATGAAAGACCACTTGGGAGAAATTGTAGGTGAAGAGAAAGTATTCGACACTTGGATGGATTCCAGTAACTCAAACCTCTTCGTCTCAGGATACTTGAACGAAATGGATACCTTCGAGAAGGCATTCCCCACCGCAATCCGACCTCAAGGTAAAGAAATTGTTAGAACTTGGTTGTATTACACTCTACTAAAGAGTGCACTATTGCTCGACAAACCTGGATTCAAGCATGTTTGGATTGACGGACTTGGAATGGACCCATGGGGCAGAAAAATGTCCAAGTCACTTGGAAATGGAATCGATGCTGACAGCGTTCTCGAGTGTGGAGCAGGTGGCAGAACTGGTTCTTGGAGAGTCAAAGGTCCGGAAAAGAGTGTGCAACTGAAAGCTAACAAAATTGGTTCTGAATGTTTCAGATTGTGGAAAGCTTGTGATGCCCAAGTAGGAGACGACTTCCACATTAACCCCGAGGAAATCGAAGCGAAATATTTTGGCGTACTTACTAAATTGTTCAATGTAGCTAGATTTGCTAGCCAATTCGATGTACCCGAAGACTTGGATACTACTCCGCAAGAACTCTCTGTAGAAGATCGTTGGATTTTATCAGAGTTTGCTGAAACAATGAGCAGAGTGGAGACTGCTTGGACCGGGCTTGACATTTACACAGCAACTCAAGCACTGAAGACTTTCGGAACTGGAATTTTGCCAAGCCACTGGTTGGAGATGTCAAAATCTAGATTGTATGATGGAGATGAAAATGCAGCATGGACGATTCACCGAATTGTTCGAGACCTGATGTCAGCATTATCCCCGGTTTGTCCTTTCTTTACCCACCATATTTCGAACACATTGTATGGAAAAAGTGCCGTCGATGTTAGAGCGTTCCCTGCTAGAACTCCAGATGATGAAAATCTCAGAGAATTGACCAATGCAATTGAGGAGTTCAATGGTTCCACATGGAAACAGAAGAAGGATTCTGGATTGTCTCTAAATACTCCGATATCGGGAATTAAGATTCCAGATGAATTGAGTGAGTTCACAAGTATATTGACTCAAATGCACAAACTTGAATGATTACTCTTCAACATCTAGAGTTGATTGCCGAGTTAATGGCATTTCCAAGTTACCTAGGCGGAATCCAATCAGTCTTACTGGACGTTCGAACTCTATATTCTCTGCAAACAATCCATGTGCTATTCGCATGAACACGGTTTCATCATCCATTGCGACTGGAATTGAGCGACCATGTGTATGCGTTTCAAATCCTTGATAGCGAATTTTGACTTCTCCCAGTCTACCTGCTACACCCATTTCTTTTGCTCGTTTCATCACTTTACTAACCAATACAGACAATTGTGACAATACATTCTCGCTATCAATTTGGTCGAACTCAAATGTATGCTCCTTACCTACTGATTTCCTACTTCTTAGAGGGCTAACATCATTGCTAGTTTCGCCTTCCATGACCCGAATCATCCACGATGCAAACCTCTCAGACGTAAATCTGGCAAGGGCGATTTCACCATACTCTGCTGCCTCAGACATAGTGTTGATTCCCCACTCTGCAAGCCTAGTAGCTGTTTTCGGTCCGATGCCGGGAATTTCTCGAACGGAACGACCATCAAAGAAATCCTCAATTTGGTCAGGCAATGTTCTGTGAATTCCTGCAGGCTTGTTTTCTTCACTTCCCATCTTCGCTAGAATACGAGTAGAACCTATGCCGAATGAGGTTGAAAGCCCTAACTCGTTGGTGATTTCTGTTTGCAATCGTTTTGCAAATGCTAACGCCTTATCCCAATCACCTTCGCAATATTCTGTGACATCAAGATAAGCTTCATCGATGCTTGCTTGCTCAAACTTGTCCGCATTCTGTGAGAGGATTGACATCACTTTCCTACTCGCGCGTGAATAAAGACCTCTAGTTGATTTTAGATAATTACCTGGCCCATGCGGGGGGCCTGGACATCTCCTCCACGCTTCTCCAATCGGCATTGCTGAGCGAATTCCGTATTTCCTTGCAGCGTAATTGCAAGTAGAGACAATGCCTCTACCTTTACCTTCCTTTGGGTCAGACCCTAAGATTAGTGGAACATCAGGGTCCAAGTTATGGTGCAGGGTTTCAACAGCAGCAAAGAAGGCATCCAAGTCACAATGGATTAGTATCCTCGGTGCCATGACTGGAATAGAAAGTCGGAGGTTTTTGAAGAACGCGAAACCCATGGTTAAATGAAGAAGTATTGACTAAGAATTTTCATGGGCAAGGTCAAATCAATACTCTCTGTTGTAGTTGGATTGTTATTGCTTGGTTCTCTTATCGGTTATTCTGGTCAAGAAATTATACCTGATGTGCCTAAGCCTGATGCTGGCCTTTGTGGGGTGACAAAGGAAGCATTCGATACTGTACCCGGAGCCAGCGCTTTGATAGATATTGAGGTCGAGGTTTCATGGGATGATAATGCCGTATGGATAGGAATCATATCCGTTGACGACTACAATTCACTAGAAAAGTTAGGAGGAAATTCTGATGGCGAAATTGTATCCTGCGATTCAAGGATCGATTTCATCGCAGGCGGTCCATCATCTGCTTCAGATTCGAAATTTGACTGGATACCGGATGGCGAAGAATTTCACATAATGATTGGGTCTCTAGAAGATGCTGAAGAAGAGGATGACGAAGAGGATGATGATCCATGGCCTTTCAGTAGCCAAATCACTCCTAAATCATTCATCGATGAATTCAATGTAACAGTAGATTATGATGTCTCAGGAGGCTGGGGAGTAATTGTTGTACTATTCGCAATCGAAATTATTCTAGTGTATTTCGCCCTACTTGACAAATCATAATCAAAGGAATTTTGAGTTAACCAGTGTTGTTGGCTTTTGACCCTTCAAAGCTGTGATAACTTCCTGAGCAATATCAATTCCAACCCTGTGCTGAGCCTCCAATGTAGCGGCACCAATGTGTGGGGTACCGTGGAAGTTTTCGTGTTGGATTAATGGAGAGTTGGCTGAGACTGGTTCGATTTCAAACACATCTAATGCTGCACTAGCAATCGTTCCATTTTCCAGTGCACCTAGGAGTGCTTCCTCGTCAATGATTCCACCTCGTGCGCAATTGATAATGTGATTACCACACACTATTCCACCTTTCTTTCCTGGCATCATTTTCATTCGTTTCTCGTTAACAAGGTGGTGTGTTTCTTCAGTAAGATTGCAGTGTATTGAGATATGAGTACAGGCCTTGAATAATGAGTCAATCTTCTTGTGCAAATATGCACCTTGTGCTTTAGCAACCTTTGGCGGCAAATAGGGGTCGTAAGTGTGAATTTCCATACCGAGTGATTTTGCAACATTAGCAACCCCTTGAGCAATTCTTCCAAATCCAATTAATCCAAGGCATTTACCTGAAAGTTCTGTTCCCTTCATTGCTTTCTTTTCCCACTTATGTTGGCGCATACTTCTATCAGATTTTGGAATGTGTCTAATCGAAGCTAAAAGATGACCAATTGTCAACTCTACAACAGATTGTGTTGAAGCATTAGGAGCATTAACCACCATTATTCCCGCTGAACCTGCTGCTTCAAGGTCGATGTTATCAACACCTACTCCGGCTCTGGCAATGACAGAAAGTCCTTGACTGACCTCGATTACATCTGCGGTCAACTTCGTTGCACTACGCACAATAATCGCATCAAAACCGTCTAGTGCACCTGATAACAAATCTGATTTCTCTATGTACCCCAGTACTACTTCATGACCAGCTTTTTCCAAGACTGCTACAGCAGCAGGAGCCATCCCGTCGGTAACAGCAATTCGTGCCATTATCGGTAGTTCAGACGTAGTCCCTCCATGAACATTCTTGAGGGGTAGGCATACACGGGTCATCATGGCCTCAAGTCTCGATGTCGGGAATTTGTTGTGGGCCATCGGTATTTTGGCGCTCCCGGTTATTCTCGCCTTACCTGCAAAATTGCTCTACCAAACGGTAATTCTGGGCGTCGGGCCTGCAGAGAGAAATTACCGTGCTACAGTACAGAAAATCCTTGATTCTGGAATGCAAGTTGAGCATTTTCGTGAAGTCCTTGATGAAGAGTCACGAAGGTTGGGTATCAAAGCGAGCAGGGCTAAACTGAATGAAACCGACATGTTGTATCCACTAACAATTACTCACTTTTTGTTAGTTCCAATGATATTCATTCTACCAGTGGTAGCAATTGCCACACTACCAATAATCATTCTTGGAATCCCTGTTCTTTACCTCTTAGAAGTGTTATTGATTCGCAGAAAAATCTTGATCAATGCAATCAAATTGCTTGAAACTTGGTTTGGAAAACAAATCATCCACGTTCCTGATGCCGGAAATGACCATTGCAGTAATGATGCTAAAGTTCTCGATGCATCCAATATCGCAGTCCATTTCCATAAGGTACCTCGTGTAGTATTCTTGGGTCTGTTCTCCTGGTTGATTATTCACTGGACTTTGCGTCTAGATTCCTTGATGACTGAATTCATTCTTGCGGGTCTATTCTATGTTTTACTGCTAGGAATCGTTGGAATCGTAGCTACTGCTCTAGAATCCAACCTTGTCTTAGTCGACCCTGCAAGAGGTCGAATTATTCCGATTGCAGATTGGTTGGATTCAATGTTAACGCCAATTGTCGGTGTTGGACTTCTATTCTTACTTGGTCGTGACTTGATGACTGAAGCTAGAGATGATGGAAACACTATCCTATTCTCAGCCACTGTTCTGATGGTATTGTACTGTGCAACTGCTGTTGGAGTTACCTTCCAATGGGGATATGCATGGTGGCACGGCAAGACGATTAGAAAGCAGTTTGAACAACAAGCGATCGAGAAATTAAATCCACAATCTTACGACCTAACCAGAAATCGTGGCCGAATCCAGTTGAATGTTAGATGCCCGATGTCTGAAAGAATCGAAGGCGGAATTGGTCCGGGTGCAACTCTTACATTCACCGACCTAGACAATTTACCAACGGCCCATGAAGGCGTTCTAAAGAGCCCAGAAAACCCGTTAGACTAATTCATCCAGGGGACATCTTCTGGAATTTCAGCGAAGATATTTGCTGGTAGTGCCGTCTTTATTTTTGACACATATCCCAGATTCGAAGAAGTTGTTTCTTGCCATTCTGCATACTCCTCATAGGATTCCATTTTCAAAACAGGGTTGTTTTCACGATTCCATTTCATAGTCTGCATTTCAGTTCCGGGTGGGTCGTGACCAGTACATACTAACACTTCACCTGAGAACCTCTCAAGCACATCCAAAGCTTGCCAGTGCATGTGGACTCTGCCACTTGGTAGATCATCACGTCCAACACCTCCATCACCAGTGAATAGGAAATCTCCAGTGAAGATGTAATCTCCACATTCGATAATCATAGAATCTCCAGTGTGGCCAGGAGCGTGATGGTAGTGGAACTCTACATCGCCCATTGAAATTGATGTCTCTTCATCGACATAGATTGTCACACCCATAGAAGGAGTGTCATTCCACATGACATACTCGCATCCAGTCAATTCAGCCAACTTGAAGCAACCAGTAATGTGGTCAGCATGAGTATGTGTAGCCATGGCATATTCAAGTTCTAAACCTTGGTCTTCCAGCAGTGACAGGTAGTCACTTAGATTATCCCAAACAGGGTCAATTAGTGTTGCCTTGTTGGTTGAATCGCATGCTACGAGGTAGGTCATAGCCCACATGCCCTCGTTGAGTTGCTCGACTCGCATGATGTCCGCTCGAGGCTGTATTACTTCAATCATTTCTAAAGACAAAGGATGGGTTCAAGAACCCCTGCCCCAAAGACGGATCATGTCAACACAAGAAATGCTGATTTTGGGTCTGCTATTCTTAGCAGTTTTTGGTATCCAAGTCCTAATTTTGCGCTCCCTGAGAAACCCTGCTGAAGTAGATTCAGGATTTGATTCCAGCCAGTTTAATGAACTAGCAAACAAAGCACTTGCGAACAATAATGAACAGTTCCTGACATTAGCAAAAGAACGTTTTGAGAGGCAGCAAAGTGATGCTGAAAGCCAATTAGAATCTCGAAAAAAGGAAATTGAAAATTTGCTCCAACCGCTATCGCAACAGATATCAAAACTAGAAACTGAAAACAAAGAGATGGAAAAGGCGAGGAACCAAGCATATGGAGATATTAAGCAGCATGTCCAACAAATGATTGCTGGAGCCGAAAAATTAGGCAAGGAAGCTAACATCATGTCAACTGCTCTAACCAAGAGTGCCAATATTAGAGGCAACTGGGGAGAAATTAGTCTAACCAATATTTTAGAAATGTCCGGGCTAAGAGAAGGAATCGATTATTTTGAGCAGGATACACAAACTGATGGAAAGCGCCCAGATTTCATCGTCAACATCCCAGGAGGAGGAAAGGTTCCCATTGATGCGAAAGCAACTGGGAAAAAATTCCTAGAATCGATTGAAGAGTCTGATGATGCGACAAGAGATGTCCTGCTGCAGGAGCATGCTAGTGCGATGAAGGAGCGTGTTAAGGAATTGAAGTCAAAGGGTTACAGAGACTCGGTTGATGGAGATGTTGAAGCCGTTGTAATGTTCGTGCCATCTGAAGCTCTATTGGCAATAACCTTTGATTTCGAGCGTGACCTTCACGAATTCGCTATGAAAAATGACATACTCATAGCATCCCCGGTATCCTTGCTGGCATTGTTACGTACAATCGCTTTCCAATGGAGGCAAGTTGAACAAGCTGAAAATACTCGTGAGGCGATTGAAATCTGCAGAGAATTGTACAGTAGATTCGCAACTTGGTCAGAGCACTATCAGAAAGTAGGAGACAACCTGAAGAGTGCGATTAAGACCTACAATCAATCAGTCGGCTCATTCCAATCAAAGATTAATCCACAAGTTAGGCGCCTAAACGAAATTAGGCTAAATGAGGACCTCAATAAAGAAATTCTACCTCCAAGTAGCGTTGATTTAGAGGTTCGAGAACTGCCTGAACCTGAAAATACTAAGCCAGAAGAAGAGTGATTGGAGATTCACTGAAAGTTAAATCACAATAACTCTACGGCCTAGCATGGACCACCCATCTTCTGTACTCTATCTTGAGCATGATGGGAAGGTATTGCTTGTTGATTCTGAGGGAAACGGACCTCAAAAACCTGAAATGAACAATACTGGAGAAACAAAATTCAGATTCCCAACAGAAACTGAAGTAACTGCCATGGGCATTAAATGGAATTTGAAGAACACATTCAACATTCTCGGATTTGAAGTATCCAAAGCTCACCCCGAAGTTGAATGGCCAGAGCATTGGGCGTGGAAGGATGAATGCATAAGTGATGATGCAGTACACCCGATTGCTCGTGAGGCAATCTACAGGTCAATACACCGTTTAGTATCGAAGGTAATGGTTCTGAACTCGCAAGGTGAAGTATTGATGGGGAAGATTGAGAGAGGACATTTTGTAGGCCATTGGACCCTGCCTGGCGGATACATGGATCACGACGAACATCCAGCGGTTGGATGTGTCAGGGAGGCTTTTGAAGAAATGGGAATCGAAGTTGAATTGACTGATGATGCACCAATAATTACCCAAAGAATTTTCACAAACGAAGGGATTTCATTCGTCTCTTTCACATATCAGGCAAGTTGGGATGGAGATGATTCGCAAATCAAGTTGAAGGAGAACGAAATATCCCAATTTGAATGGCTTTCACCTAGTGAAGCAATATCAAGAGCTGTTTCAGGATTTGATGTAGCAGCGCTTAGGCACCTATGAGTTCCTTAGCAGCATCCAATGCTGCAGGCAACCCATCCGGATTTGAGCCGCCACCTTGAGCGAAGGTTGGACGTCCACCTCCTCCACCATTGATATGTGAAGAAATTGCTCGAAGAATATCAACTGCGTTAAACTTCTCACTAGCAACCGTTCCTTCAGTAGTTGCTACCATTAATTTGCCACCACCTTCACGGCTTCCAAGAATTGCTAGAGTAGGTTTGGAACCGTCCAATGTCAACTCCTTGAGCATCTTAGTCATCTGCTTCAAGTCGCCATCAACTTCCATAATTACAATACGGACGCCGTCAACCTCCACCATATCATCGCCACCGCCTGATGTTCGCAAGCGTACGATTTCAGCTTCCAATGCCTCTATCCGCTTTCTTTGCTCCTTCCATTCGCCAAAGAAACGGTTCGCAGTTGCCGGTAATTCTTCAACAGGAACTTGGAATACTTCAGAAGCATCTCTCAAGATTGTTTCTTGGTTTCTAGCATGCTCCATAGCAGCTTGACCTGCAACAATATGTAATCTTTCAACACCATCTTGAACAGCATTTGAGCGAACTATTCTGATTTGACCGATTCGCCCTGGTTCATCATGGTGAGTACCACCGCAAGCCTGTATATCGTGGTCCGCGATCCTTAGAATCCTGATGTCGCTACCCTTAGGGGCACCGCCTTGGTACAAATCAAAACCAAATTTACGGTCTGCATCTTTTCTGTCCAAAGTTAGTTTTTCAGTTCTCGAAACATTCTGAACCACTTCATTGGCCAATGCCTCGATTTGGTCAAGGTCAAACCTTGTCAATCTTCTGTGATGAGTAATATCAAGACGAGCAGATTCGACTGATTTGTTGGCGCCTGCTTGGTAAATATGAGGACCTAACAGACGGCGGGCTGCACCACCAACGATGTGAACTGCAGTGTGGTGATCCATCAGTTGTCTCCTACGTTCCCAATCCAACTCTCCATGAACCATGTCTCCGACTTCAAATGGACCCGAGGATAAGTGAATTACCAATTCTCCAACCTTTCTGGTATCCAAAACGGAATGTGAAGCAGAATCACAAGTTAGATTCCCATAATCACCCTCTTGGCCACCACCTTCAGGGTAGAAGCATGTTCTGTCTAGGACAATACCATGAGTAGCACCTTTAGGCAAATCATCGCCAACTAGTGGCAGACAAGCTAGTACGCTAGCCTCGAAGTTTTGTGAGGAAACATCGTCATAATACAAAGCGACTGTTGCAGGAAGTTCGGGTAGAGATTCTACCAAAGGTTTTGCAGAAACAGCTTTTGCTGCAGCCTTTGCCATTGCAGCATGCCTCTCTGCCATTTCTGCGTTGAATCCAGTTCGCAAGACTAACTTATTCCAGCCCAAATCTGTTGCAATGTTCATTACCAAATCTGGTGCTATTCCATGACTATCATTTATTGTAAATAGGATTTCATCCGGGAGTTCTGTTGCTTCTTGTGAGATATCTTTGATTGCAGTTTTGACTACTTGCATTCCTTTTCNTAGCATCTCATCATATCGCTCTTCTTCCCCNTTGAGAATGGTCACAAGACCTTCTTGAGTCTGNTTCATTCTCTTGGTTGAGTAATTCACATCCAGATGATGCAGNGCCAAATCAGAAAGGCTCACTTNGAGACCTAGGTCGTCACGCATTCGCAAAACTCTACGNGCNATCATCCTAGCNAGATANCCAGCNTTNGCNTTCGAAGGAACTAGGCCNTCNCCNAGCATNTTNGCTAGNGCATGCATNTGNTCNGGAATTGCATANATTTTNGANANNGGTTCAGTNATNGCTGNAAACATTTCAGAATCGATTGAATGNCCTCTNTCTTTCAAACGNGANANGAACACNTCTCGCATTCTNTCTCCATCACTNCCNGCTTCAATATTCATAATACCGAACAAGCGACTCATTTCACCTAGAAGTGAGTCAAGTTCTCCCTGGGTCATATCAAACATGTCAGCAGAAAAGCCTGCTTGCTCCTTTAGCCATGCAACGCTTTCAGGATAAATTGCTTCGTAAATGGTAGGGGTGCCAGCAGCAGCCCAGCAAAACCGTTCCAATCCGTATCCTGTGTCGATAATTTGGAGTGGCATTTCGGAGTAATTCACTCCCTTAATCTCAACATCGCCTTCTTCATCTTCTTCAAGGTTCATGAAGACAAGAGTTGCTAATTCAAGGCCACCAACAATCACTTCCACAGCAGGTCCTGCATTTCCTCCACCAGACCAAGGATTCTCAACGTAAGTAATCTCAGCTGGATCGATACCAAATGTTACGCACAACATGTCGTGACAATACTTCACACATTCTTCCATCCAGTAATACATCTTACCTTCATCAGGTCGATTGAAAACGTGGTGTGCCATCATTTCAAAGGTCGTCAAGTGGCGGCCGGAACGACCAACTGCGTCAATATCGTTCAGTCTAATACACGGTTGAGAAATCGCCAATGGATTGGCTGGCGGTTCAACTGCTCCAGATGTGACATGTGGCTGGAAATCCGCAATACTAGCAATTGTCAGGTGAATATCATCTCTCCACCTTGCGAGAACAGGATAAGGTTCAACTCGAGTGTGTTCTCTTTCCTCGAAGAAACCGATGAACTGTTCACGCATAGCATCCTTGAGCTCTCGCCCTCGCTGTGAAAATCCATCAATTATTGGGGCACCTATGAATGTGTACTCATCCTCCTCGGTATCACCACAAGTGTCTCTGTGGGGGTCTGAAGACCAAAACCACAATCCAGACACCCTGCATTGGCGGCGAGTATATCCATTTTCATGGAACACTTGAAGGTCGATTGGTGGAAGACCCATTCACATCACCTGCCCTACGGGCAGAAAGACGGGTGCGTCAATATAACTTCAAACCATCCCCCATTCAAACATAGAAATGAAGAGATGTAACTTTTCGGCGAACCATGGACGGAGCTAGTTGGCGCAGTCACCTCGAAGTCGAAGGTGATGGGCTAATGAGAATTCGAAAGCATGCCTCGATGAATGTCGATGCAATGATTGTGTCAAGCCCTGAGCACTTAGCGAAGAGCAGTGATGAGCGTTCAATTTCACAACTGGTCAATATCGCGTCAATGCCTGGAGTCGTGGGTGAAGCATGGGCAATGGCAGATTGGCACTTTGGCTATGGGTTTCCGATTGGGGGAGTTCTAGCAACCGATGTCAATTGGGGGGAAGAAGGTGGTTCGATCTCACCTGGAGGAGTTGGCTTCGACATTAATTGTGGAGTAAGAATGGTTGCACTGGAATGTAGCGTCGACGACATACCTAATCTTGACAAATTGGCAGGTAGACTCAACGGAAGAATTCCTTCGGGCGGTTCAGGCAAAGGTGGCCTCGAGATCAGTCGCCAAGAACTCGATGAAATCATTTCGCGTGGAAGTAACGCAATGGTCGACATGGGTTATGCATACGATGATGATTTGAAAAATATCGAATCAAATGGGGTGCTCGAAACCGACGAGGGCGTATCTGAAAGAGCGATGAATCGTGGGATGAAGGCGCTTGGAACATTGGGCTCTGGAAATCATTTCTTGGAGTTACAGACCGTTCAGTCAATTGAAGACAGTAATCCACACAATTTATTCGAAGGACAAGTTGTTTGCATGATCCATTCAGGAAGCAGAGGACTCGGCCACCAAGTGTGTACAGACCACGTAAGGGGCTTAGAAGATAAGTATCGAAATCGACAAGGCACTTGGCATAATGATGAATGGGGATTTGAAATTCAAGATAGGCAACTTGCTGCAGCCCCAATCCATAGTCGCGAGGGACAATCATATCTCGATGCAATGAACGGTGCAGCAAACTTCGCCTTCGCAAATAGGAGTGCACTAACCCACAGGCTGAGACAGACATTAGCTACTGAAATGGATGTGGAAACACGATTGTTGTACGATGTGAGCCACAATATTGCAAAGGTCGAGGAGCATCATATTCACGGCGCAAAATGCACTTGTATGGTTCACAGAAAAGGTGCAACAAGAGCAATGCCTGGGCAGCCAGTTCTCGTGCCTGGTGACATGGGTACTGGGTCTTGGTTGTTAGAGGGTATGCCTAACAATAGAGCATTTGCATCTTCATGCCATGGAGCTGGGCGAGTACTATCACGCTCACAAGCAAAGAAACAAATTGATGGCAAGGCCCTAAAACGGGAATTGGAATCTAGAGGAATTCGAGTACATGCAAATACTCCAAACATAATGTCGGAGGAGGCACCTGATGCCTACAAAAATGTGGACGAAGTTATCCAACTATCCAATGATGCAGGTCTAGCAAAACCAATCGCTAGAATGATGCCATTGGCTGTGATTAAAGGATAATCACATGCAATAGTTCATTTTTGGCTGGCCGTATGATGGAGCTGCTCCACTAGAGACTCCATCTGGCTCTTCACATATTACTGAAAGTAGGGTGTTAACCAATTCTTTCAAATCTTCAACTTGCGTTTGTAGTTCCCGAACACGTGCATCCGTATCCGTGCTTTCGCTTCTAGTATTCATTCCAATCCCATCCAGAGAGTGTAACTCTCTAAGTCCCAATCAACAAAATAGGCTTTAATGGATTTCGGTGAATATACCATACTAGACGCGCGTTTTGCGAGTCTCATTCTTCCTCGGAATGGTCTACATCTGCCCATGGATCATCAG
>PBXT01000095.1 GCA_002727695.1 Methanobacteriota archaeon
TTGCACCCGATTCATTCATTGAGGTCGGTTGTCACCCAAGCAACATTGGGAGGCTTGCTCTATGTCTGAAGAAGAAGTCATTCCTGTCCACAAGGAATCATGGAGTCGTCGTGAGTTGCTCCAGCGTGTTCTCTCTAGGTACTGCCATGTATTGGAAGACATTGGCGGAAGAACGCCTACCTACTTGGTTACTGAAAAAGAAAACGAAGACATGCACGAAGTGCTTATTACAATCAATCAGCATCTAGGAAAATTAAGTTACAGCGCTAGATTGTACCCTGATGATCCTTGGATTTTGCAACTTATTCCTCATCCTACCAACCAATGGCCATCGCCTAAGTTCATCGCCTCAATGTGGCTTCTTTCCATATTGACTACTTTACTCGCAGGCGAAATGTGGATGGAAGGTGCAAGACCTGAGGATGGTTGGTTCTTCTCAAATGTGACTTTGGATGCCTTTGTTGGTTATACTGTACCACTATTTGGTGCACTGATATTCGCCTCATTTGTTCAAAAATGGGTCGCTGAACAAAAGGGAGTCCACTTGCCCCATCTTTTCCCAATACCTGGCCCTGCAATGGTTTGGTGGCCATTTGGTATTCTTGGATTCGCATCTTTGCCGAGAAGCGATGCTCGATTATGGCCAGACCGCTCATCTTTAGGAAATTCAGCATTATCTGCACCATTGGTGATGATTATCTTGGGAATGATTTTCACTATTTTGGGACTGAAAATAACTCCCGATGTAGTACCTCTTACCACCTCCCCTCTCGCAATTGAACTGCCTCTATTGATTCAGTTGATTGGATTGAGCATTGAAGGCGAATTGGCGATGATTCTCAAAACGTCATGGGCTCATCCCCTAACACGGGCTGGAATGACGCTAACATTCATCGGTTGGGTTTCACTATTGCCGATTCCGACTTTCCCTGGAGGTAGAATACTCATTGCAAGGATGGGAATTCCAGAGGCTAGGTCTGGCTCTACACAAGTAATGCTATTGATGGTAGTACTGTTGTTTGCATTCTTGTTTGGAGCATTTGCCAATTGGAGTATTTGGGTACCAGTAGTTGCTTTATGTGCATCATTACTAATCACAAAAGGTAGTGACCCTCGCCTTCCAATTATTCTTGATGATTTCAAAGGTCTACCCGATGCAGACCATAGAAGAATTGGAGTAATCCTATTCCTGTCATTCATGCTAGCTCTTCCAGCATCAATTCCTTTCTTCGAAGATGATGGTTGGGATGATGAAATCGAGTGGAGTTTCGGTGAAGATGAATTGAGAATCACTGATGGTTGGTTCAATCAAACAATGATTGTAAGCAACCCCTCACTAGTTGTACATGAGTGGAATGTTGCATATGTTGGCGGCCTGTTTGGAAATTCAGAACTAGCAAATATAGATTGCAAATCAGGAGAGGTGGAAGCTTCCTCATGTTCTGGCAAAATCAAACCTCTTGAAACAATAAAACTCAAGTTTAGTTTCCAATGGTTAGAGGAATGGAACTCGACATCAATGGATTTACTTTGGCAAGTTGATGATAGAATAATATCACACAATGTCGTTCCAAATCAGAGTATTTTCCCTGTTGGCTCGTGGCAGTTTAATGAAGATTTAGACGATCCAAAATCTTGTATAAGTCTCAATACTGTTTCTCAAATTTCGATTAACGTCTCAGCATTGCCTAATTTTGCTACTTGGAGTGACTTGGATGATGACGGTAATGTTACGGTTAGCAAAGATTCTCCGGAAGTTTGCATTGATGCATTGTCTGGTGACGACATGTCATGGTTGCAGGAACTCGATTTCCAAATCAATCAGGCGCATTTCAAAGCGGATTATTCTATGGAAAAAGTAGTAGTCATTCCTGATGAGGGGGTAGTTTTGGATGAGCGGGAATTGATGTTTAGTCAATCAATCTTAGCTCTAAATCATGAAGGCGATTGTCTTGGTCTTGGTACACCATCTCCACCTTTAGCTATTGATAATGGAACGAGAATATGGAATATGTCTCTTCTTCCTGTAGCGAATAATCATCTTGAAGATTCAAATGAATCAATTCGTTTATTCGCTGAAGAGGGCGCAGTTATTGCAGACTGCCAAAATGTGCACAATCCTACGTTATTCAATGTCAGAAACGGTCCTCTGTTAACCATTGGACTTGGAGAAGAGATGACACAGCATTGGCTAGGTAGTCTAGAAGTCGTTGATGATGAAATAATAATCGAGAACCTTGACTCTAGCGACGTATCCTTGAACATAGAGTTTGATGGAAACGGTCCTCAATGGGATGTATCTAATGATATAGTTCTCACTTCAGGCCAAGTAACCAATGTGTCTGCAGTTGCTCCAGAAACCGGAGTTTCGTTTGCATGGTTGGAATTGAATGAGGGTGACGTCATCCTACATCTTGTTAATCACGAGGTATGACCATGCGTATTGCTGTATTAGGAGCCGGTTCTATCGGTTGTCTAATCGCTGCAAAACTAGTAGAAGCGGGTCACGATGTTCTAGTTCACGCTCGAGGTGAGCATGGTGCTATACTAGCGATTTCTGGTTTGAAAGTGTCGGGTGTTTGGGACTTTGAAGTCGCCCCAAATCAATGGACTGTGAGCCTTGATGAAGCTGGAATACATCCTTCTATGGAGAACTCTTTCGACCAATCAATAATCACTTGCAAAGCTAAAGATACCGAGAAATTATCACAAATTGCGGCATTGATCACCAACGGTCCAGTCCTATCTTTGCAGAATGGTTTAGGCAATCTAGAAATTTTGAGTAGTTACGTTTTCGAAAACTCAGCAGTTGGAGTTACAACTAATGCCGTGAAAAGAATAGCTCCTGGGCAAATCGAATGGGTTGGTAAAGGAAGTATTTCCGTNGGGGGGCCTAAAGGCGAAATTTTCGCTGAAACACTATCGATGTTTGACACTGGACATAGTGAAGATTTGTCAGCGATTATTTGGAATAAATTACTGATCAATGTCGCAATTAATCCTCTTGCTGCAATTTGCGGGGTTCTTAACGGAGAATTACGTACCGAGCCACTAATATCTCAAGCAGAATCCACAATGATGGAGGCTGCGAATGTTGCTAGACTGCTCGGTGTAGAGGTAGCAGATGATCAAATCTTGATTCAGAACTTGCACTCTGTTCTGGAATCGACTGCTGAAAATGAATGCTCAATGTTGGCCGATGTCAAGGCCGGAAGAGAAACAGAAATCGATTTCCTATGCGGCCAAGTTGTTGCTCGAGGGGAAAAATTAGGAATACCTACTCCACTAAACTCAATGTTATTATCGCAAATCAAGGCTCTCAGATGAGGTCCTTNTTCCAATGCAGTCCCTTGTTTTCCGAGCGATTTAGTGCATCTTCGGTTATGTGAGTAGCAACTAAAACTAGGTTTCTNAANTCCACTAATTCTCGNGTGGGTATGCTCTTTCTCCAGATTAAATCGACTTCATTTGCGAGTAACTTTAGCATACGCTTTGCTCTCTCAAGTCTGTCAAAACTTCGAACAATTCCTACATCATCAGTCATGGTTTTCTTCAGAGTTTCCAAGTCACGAACAAGTGGTGCATGCTCCTGTAGTTGCTTCATTCCTTCAGCACGCCAATTTGGGACATCGTCCAAATTTTCGATTGGATTAGCAATGAAGTGCTCAGATGCTTTATTTGCAAATACGACAGCCTCTAGTAGACTNTTTGATGCCAATCTATTGGCTCCATGCATACCAGTGCAAGCTACTTCTCCAATAGCATAAAGTCCAGGCATGGGTTTGTCATTTTGCATTAGGACTCNTCCTTGAATGTCGACTTTCAATCCACCCACCATGTAATGGGCTGCAGGAGCAACAGGCAGAGGGTCTCTTCCCAAAGATAGCCCNAATCCGTTTAATCTAGATTCGATTGTGGGGAAGTGGTTATGCAATTTTTGGCTATCCAAATGGTTGGTAACCAACCATACATTATCTGCGCCTGTAATCTTCATTTTCTGGTCACAAGCACGTGCTACAACATCCCTTGTTGCTAGGCTTCCTTGGGGTGAAAATTCTAGAGTAAATGAAAANAAATCTGGNTTCTTGTCAGAGGTTCTATATTTTTTTAATCCCGANTTGTCAAGTAAAACTCCGCCCTCCCCTCTGAGCGCTTCTGTAATCAAAAATGGTTTCTTATTGTTTGACATTAATGCAGTAGGATGGAATTGGAAAAATGCCATATCTCTGCTAGCAGCACCTGCTCTTACTGCCATGGCTAATCCATCTCCGGTTGCTACAGATGGGTTGGTTGTTCGCTCCCACAATTGACCGCAGCCNCCAGTAGCGATTAGAACCGCATCAGCTGCAATCGCTTCCATATCTCCACTATCTAGGCATAAACACCAGATCCCTTTGATTCCATTTTCTGGATTGCCATGCGTCCTTTGGATTAGGTCAACTCCTAGTGTATGTGCTCGCATGGTTATTCTATCACTTTCTGTAACCGCTTTGTTGAGCGCTCTTTCAATTTCTGCTCCAGTAGCATCCTTCGCATGTAGGATTCTTCTTGATGTATGCCCGCCTTCTTTGACATAATGAAAATCCTCACCCTCTCTTTCGAACTCAACACCCACTGCAAGTAAATCTCNGATTCTGTCACCGGCTTCTTCGACAACACATCGCACGATTTCTTCATCGCACAATCCATCGCCACTCAATAATGTGTCAGCAATATGCGATTCCATTCCTTTGCCATCGGTTTTATCGAGAATTCCAGCAATCCCACCCTGCGCCCAATTTGTTGAAGAATCCTCAGGCCGTTGTTTGGTGATAATGATTACTTCATGTCCTGCTTTCTCGAGTTTTAATGCAGCGAATAGACCTGCTATTCCGCTGCCGATTATGACCACTCGGGACATTGTCTTCGTGTGGTCGTGTAGTGTCTTACATTCAAATGTGACTCATAGAAATGTGCGACATCAATAAGGTGCTTGCCTTGCACCGGTATACATGGGCCTGATGAAAAAGTTGGCTGCAATCATCGGTCTTGCTTTGGTAGGCCTTTCTATTGCCAATGTAGAATTTGGTGCTCTGATGGGGCTAGAACCCCCACAAAAAGTGATTCTATCACGACTAGCGGACCCTGGTTGTAATGCCGATGAGATTCAGAAAGACCTTGATTCTGGAGATTTGAATGCATGTGTGACTACTCCAGGGGTATGGGAAGCTCCTGACTTACTGTTGTTGGCTGAAGGATGCCTCATGTTCTTTGCGTCATTCATGAGATGGCCAAGAAAGGGAAGGTGGGCGTTACGTGTACGTAAAATTGCCATTGTTGCGGGAGTAATTCTGTGCGGTATTGCACTTGCAGATAGATTCGACCAATTGCCAGGAACTTCATCAGATGATTTAGCAGCACTTCTTCCATTCCCTGCTCCGGGAATTGCAGTTCAGATCGGTTTATTCGGTCTTGGAATATTCTTGATTAGAGGTCCAAAATATCGAATCAAGTTTGACAAGAAGAAGGATAAGCGCAAGAAAAGAGATTATTCCATTCAAGAACTCGACCTTGCATACAAGAGAGGTGGAGATTTGGGTTCTCTTTCAAAATCTCGTAAACCTAAGGGTATTGCGAAGTACAAGACTGTAAGGGACCTTTGGGGGCATCAAGGTCTTTCCAATTATGAAGACGCATTCGAAGGTGGAATGCGTGATAATTTCAATCTCAACACAGGCCGCACATGTCATTTGTGTAATGGTGAAGGTTGCAATGGTTGTGCAAATACTGGAATATTGTCCTGAAAGGGGTACGATGGCTAATTTCAGTGTGTCATAGAATAGGCTTCTCGCGAGCGCGAGTCTAGTAACCTTCAAAACCCCCCTCGTGTCCTTTGCTGTNTGAGGTCAAGGATTCAGTACCTTGATTATGAGGGAAAGGGATGTTTCTAAAATCACTTGAAGTAGAGAATTTCAAATCATTCAAGGGCGAGGCTGTGATTCCATTTGACCGTGGATTTACTGCAATTACCGGTCCTAACGGCTCTGGTAAATCCAATTGTGGTGATGCAATTCAGTTTGTATTGGGCGCTAGATCTGCCAAAGTATTGCGTGCACAGAACTCCAAAGACTTGATTTTCAATGGAGGTAAATCCAATCGCCCTGCTAGAAATGCCAAGGTGACTCTAGTTTTTGCAAACCCTACTCTATCAAATGGTCGCAGAAGACTACCTTTGGATTCAGACGAAGTTAGAATGACCAGAGAGGTCAGGCTAACCAAATCAAACAATACCGTTTCCACATACCTGCTAAACGGAGAAGAAAGCAATCAGAAAGCATTCCATCGCATTCTTGGCCAAGCCAATGCACGACCTGACGGTTACAATATCGTCTTACAAGGCGATGTTACCAGACTTTCCAGCATGACTGCTATGGAGCGTAGAAAAGTTCTCGATTCAGTTGCTGGAGTCACTTCTTATGACGATGAAATACGCAAAGCCGAGAGACAAAAAGGGCAAGTTGAGGATTACATCGAAAGAATTGCTTTGGTCGAAGGAGAGCAAAAAGACCAATTGAAGAAACTGGAGAAAGAGAAAGCTGTTGCCGAGAGAGCAAAAGAGACCAAAGAAGAATACGATTCGGCAAATATTGTTCTTCAACAATCTCGCCACATGACAGCGAAGGCTGAAATCAAACACCATGCTGATGAAAGAGCTAGGTATTTNGGGGAGGCCGCAGATTTAGAATCTAAGGTCAAAGAAGCAGAGATTGTTTTGTTGTCATTGGATGATAGAATCGGTGAATTGGAAAAACAAATTTCCGAAGCAATGGGTGGNGACAAGGGTGGACTAAACTCTCAAATCGGCGAATTGCAAGTTTCTCTCGCATTGAAGAAAGACCACATCGAAGAGGCAGAATCTGCCGATATCGAGGACAAGGAATTGCTTGTTGAATTGGAAGAGCAAATCACGGCGGCAAAGAATGACCTACAATCTCACGAAGAGAGTCTAATTGCTGCCAAAGAAGCATTGGATGCTAGCAAGTCGGCTTTCGCTGAGACAGAAGCAATAGAAGCCGAAATCAGACAAACTTTGGAAAATTCAGGAACAGCAAATGCCGCATTATCTCGTGCTTTGTCCAAAGCCAATGAAACCCTAGAATCCTGCCGTAAGTCGGTTAACGATGCAATTATTGAGGCTGAAAAGGTTGCCAATCAAGCAGATATGGTGGCCGAACAATTGTCTGCTGCCGAGGAGGCTGTGGATGATGCAAGGCTGGCGCATGATGATTTGCAGTTGCAAGTAGAGGAGTTAGGCGAGGCTAATCCAGAGAATGATAGGACCGCACTTGGAGAAGAATTACGTAAAGCACAATCTGCTGAAAAGAAACTCATTGAAGAATCTACAACCGTGAACAACCATCTGCAAAACGCAGAGAGGAAACTCGCTGCAGCCCGTACAGAACTAGACAAGCGCTCTGGTAGCAATGGTATGGCGCCAGGTGCTGCAGCGGTTATGGCTGCTAGAGATAGGGGAGAACTGAAAGGAATAATCGGTACAATCTCTGAATTATGTGCTCCAAAAGATGCTTCACATGCAGACGCTCTTGCCACCGCTGTAGGTGGAGGAATGAATTCCGTAGTAGTAGAGAACGACCAAGTTGCTGCTGAGGCAATGGCCCTTCTGAAGAGCAGAAACCTAGGCAGAGCGACATTCTTGCCTCTGAATAAGATGCAGGCGAATAGGGCAACAGGTAAAGCTGCAATGTCGGTTAACAAGCCAGGTGTGCTAGGATTCGCTCACGAGTTACTCGAATATGATCCTAGGATTGCAACAGCAGTCGTTTACTCATTACGAAACACCCTTGTTGTAGACAATATCGGTACAGCTCGACGATTAATGGGCGGAGTTCGATTAGTCACTCTTGGAGGAGAAATCACTGAACCAGGAGGTGCGATGGTCGGCGGTAGCAAGCAGAAGATGAAGACTGGCTTTGGAGGAAAAATCCACGGTGCTAGCGAAGTCGACAAGTTNGTTGGAGAGGTTGAAAGACTGTACGCAATCGCTCAAACAGTCTCTTCAGCATTAAGTGAGGCCAGAACAAGACAGAACGACATACGTGGCAGAATTAATTCACTGGCCGAAGACGACCATTCGATTAAGTCAGGGACTTTGAAAGCCGAGTTGGCAATTGCCGCTAAAGAATTGAACAAAGCCAAAGGTGCTGCTAGCGAACTGCAAAGAAGACTTTCCAATTTAGAATCAGACCACGTCGGAAAGATGGAAATGATCGAGAGTGCAAAACAGCGACTAATCGAGGCAGAGGCTGCAAGAGACAAGGCTTCAGAAGATGTCCAAAATGCTAGCCCTGATGGAATACGTGAGAGACTTCTAGATGCTCAAGCATTGAGGGTAGAAGCCGAAGGTGCTGCAAACAAAGCGCAGGTTACCCTCGATAGTGGTAAAGAAAAAGGAGACTTACTCGGGGAAAGATTGGATTCACTGACNTCCAGAGCCGATGAAATCCAAGCTGAAATGGCAGGTAGAGAGAAGTCAATCAAGACTTGGAAGGCTGCTATAGAAGAAGAGACTATTCTACTAAAAGCAAAGGAAGATGAACGTGCTTCATTGCTAGAAGAACACGAAGAATTGGAGAATGAAAGGAAAGATTTGGTTGAGGAAAGAGCCGAAGTCAAAGCTAATGCCAATCAGAAAGCGAATTCAGCAATCAACTCCCGTTCAATGGCAGAAGATATCGCCAACAGCCTTGCAATCAGAGAGCAAAACCTCGCTGATTTGCTAGTTGAAATGGCAACGGAATCAATTCCTGTGGCTGATGATGACGCTGATCTTCCGAATGTCGGAGATGCGCAAAAGAGAGTTAACGAACTTCGAAGAAAACTCGAGAAGTTTGGTAACTTCAACATGCTAGCAATAGAGCAGTATGACGCTTGTAAGGCACGTCTGGATGAAATGAAGGATGATTTCAAGACTCTTCAACAGAGAAGAAAGCGATTGATCGACATCACGGACAAACTTGAGAGCCAAAGGAAGAAGCGCCTGCTTTCTACTCTCAAAGAAGTCAATGAGAATTTCAAGGTTGTATACAACCGTCTCTCAAATGGAGGCAGAGGTGAATTATTCCTAGAGAATCCCGAAGAGCCATTCAAAGGAGGGCTTGATATGTGGGCTCAGCCACGTGGTAAGTCGAACAAGTCTAGATTGCAAGGTCTGTCAGGTGGGGAGAAATCAATGGCTTCATTGTCTCTGATTTTCGCAATTCAGGACCATGACCCAAGCCCATTCTACTACTTTGATGAAGTCGACCAGAATTTGGATGTACCTAACTCCAAGTTGATTGCAACAGAATGCCGAAACAGAAGTGAAGCGGCTCAATTCATTATGGTCACTCTTCGTAAAGTTTCACTGGAACTTGCTGACCACCATATTGGAATTACTCACGGTGGAGACGGTTGTTCCAGAAGAATCGTAGACTTTGAC
>PBXT01000096.1 GCA_002727695.1 Methanobacteriota archaeon
TCTAGATCCACACGATGTGGACATGGAAAATCTGCTAGAACCAGATGAGTACGTCGATTACCTAGCTGAAGGTTGAAACATTCCGGCACAAAAGAAAAACCGGAGTGATTTGGATGGACCTTGATAGACACGATTTCGAACTCGATGAGTTAATCGAGAGAATCAAAGGTCATGACCATCGCTTAGTTGCCCTTCAGATTCCTGAAGGTCTGAAGATGCAAGCATTAGAAATGATGGATGAAATCGAGGACGAAACTTCTGCCAAAGTTATTCTCGCTGCAGACCCTTGTTATGGAGCCTGTGATTTGGTTCATGATAAAATGAAACTAATGGGTGTTGAACTCGTTGCCCACATGGGGCATTCACAAATGAACATCGATTCAGGGATGCCAACTCAATTCATCAATGTCACATACGACGGTGACCCTGCTATTGACCCTGTTTTACCTATCCTCGCACAACATAGAGCCATTGCTCAAGCAAGGCTGGCAGAGAGTGATGTTGGAAACATTAGCGAAGAAGAAGCGCAAGAAAGATTCCTCGATGCTGTTGGAAGAGTTGCACCATTGAAAGGTGCTAAGCTAGGACTGGTCGCATCTATCCAACATTTGCACCTGGTTTTTGATTACAAGAAAAGATTCGAAGATGCTGGATTTGAGGTCGAAGTTCCTGTTGGTGGAGCAAGACTGACATTCCCTGGACAGGTCCTTGGTTGCAACTATTCTGGTGATGACGATGAAATCGGACATTATCTCTTCCTAGGAAGCGGAGATTTCCATCCTATTGGCTTGGCATTACACACAGGAAAGCCGCTTGCAATGCTCGACCCATACACAGGAGATGCAACTGAAATGGGTGCTGAGAGAATTGAAAGGATTCTCAGACAACGCTTTGGATTGATTATGGCAATACAAGATGCGCAGAATTTCGCTATACTAATTGGAGAAAAGCCCGGTCAAATGCGCCGAAGTTTGGCTCTCAAACTGAAGCGCACTCTTGCAAAGCATGGTAAGAAAGGATACCTGCTAGCTCTGGAGCACATCGGTCCTGAACTAATTGACTTCTATCCTGTCGATGCTTTTGTCAATACTGCATGCCCTAGAATCGCAATCGATGATTCTGTGAAATATGGTAAGCCTTTGGTTACGCCATTCGAATTGGAAGTGGCATTGGGCGAGAAGAAGTGGGAAACTGGATATCAGTTCGATGAGATACCTTGAGAGGGGCTCTGGGATTGAAAGTTCAATAACCATAGACGATAAGGCTCTGTAGTCATGAGTTCATATCTCGACCGTATCGGAGCAGGCCTAATCCTCAGTAGACCCGAGGTTTTTGGTTTTGATTTCGTACCAGATTTACTTGTTGGAAGAGAAGATATCCAAAGTGAATTGGCCGCAATACTTGGCAGTATAGCACACCCAGAAGGCACCGGTAGAGTTGTCATAACAGGACCAGTCGGTTCAGGTAAAACTGTCTTAGCAAAGCGATTTTGCCAAGACATAATCAGACACTTGAGCGATAAGCGGAATATCAAGAGAGTACATGTCAACTGTAGAAATGCCGCTACACCTTCCAGAGTGATGCAGAAGATTGTCCAGGATTTAGACCCCGGCCACCCTGATAGAGGACTAGGCGTTGGTGAATTACTAACAAGCTTGAGAAGAATGTTGCAAAGCAGCAATACACACCTAATCGTGATTCTAGACGAAGTAGATCACCTTCTGAGGCGCTCAGGTGACGATATAATCTACAAATTGATGAGGATAGACGAAGACAGAGATGGTGTCGGTACACTTTCAACCATTTTGATTAGCCAAGAGCAGGTCCTTGACCTGCTAGAAAATGCGGTTATCTCTAGGGTTGGGCGTTCAAACCATGTTCGAATTCCTCCTTACGATGAGAAAGGCTTGATGAAAATAATCTCTCAGAGAACCGAATTGGGACTAGTAACCGGAACTTGCCCAGAGGAGATTCTCAACCTAATCGCACAAGCTGCGGCACCATCTGGAGATGCCCGCCAAGCAATAGAATTGCTAGAAGGTGCTGCAAAGCGTGCTGAAGCCTCAGGTCGCTCAATTATAGAGTCAAAGGATGTTCAAAGAACAGTTGTAACTATGCCAACAAATGTTGATTCAATGAATATCGAGAATTTACCTCCGCATGCAATGCTGATCTTGCTAGGTTTGTGCAGGCGATTGAAGAAAGAAGAAAGTGTTACCAGTGGGGAGACTGAAAAGCTCTACCATGTGGTTTGTGAAGAATATGACCAGGCTCCAAAAGGACACACTACCCTGTGGAAACATCTCAAGCGTTTGGCGCAAGAAGACATAGTTGTAACCAAGACCGCAAAAGCCGATGTTGGTAGAGGAAGAACACAGCACATATCGATGCCGCATATGCTTCCTAGCGATGTGGAAAGGCGCCTCGAAACACTGATTCCCAGCCGACTACGTCGCTGATTGACCAGTTTATATCGCACAAAGGGCCTAAATACCCGTCGCATGTCGGCAGGCTGCTCAAGAGTTGATAACATGGCAGACACTACATTCGTCGCAGTAGTCAATGACACAAATCCAGACAACGGAGGACGCTCCTACAACCTAACAGTTAGTGGGAACAATCTATCCCAATTCTTAGGAAAGAAAATCGGCGATGTCGTCGATGGAATCTTCGTGGGAGAAGGCGACCAAACGCTTGCTGGATACAAACTAGAAATCACTGGAGGATCAGACAAGACCGGAACTCCAATGCGCTCTGACCTAGAAGGCGGAACCCGACAATCTGTTCTAGTTACAGCATCAACTGGATTCAAGGGACACAACCTTGTTCACAAAGCAAAGGGTGGAGAAAAGAAGAGATTCCGTTACAAGCCTGATGGAATGCGCAAGCGCCGTAATTTCCGCGGCAACACAATCACCCAAGATACCAGACAAATCAACCTCAAAGTTGTAGAGGCTGCTAACAAAAGCCTTTCAGACATCCTCGGAGCAAGTGCAGAGGAGAGCAGTGAGTGAAGCCGCGAGGCTGATCTGAGGTACTGGAGGAATGGGAAGCATGGCACGCAAGCTTCCCGCACAACCTGAAGTTAACATCGGACTAGTCGGTCACGTAGACCACGGAAAGACCACTCTAACTCAAGCACTATCAGGTGTTTGGACTGACACCCACTCTGAAGAAAGAAAACGTGGAATCTCAATCAAACTAGGATATGCAGATACTGCATTCTACAAAACTGGCGACGGCGAGTACTATGCAACTGGCAAGAGACCAGATGGTGGGAATGATGACGCTACTGAATTGCAGAGAGTTGTTTCATTCGTTGATGCACCTGGCCACGAGACTCTGATGGCGATTATGATCACAGGTGCTAGCATTATGGACGGAGCCATGCTCATGGTTGCTGCAAATGAGACATGTCCACAGCCGCAAACAAGAGAGCACCTGATGGCTTTGGAGATTGCAGGCATTGAAAACATCGTAATTGTTCAAAATAAAATCGACTTAGTAAGCCGTGAGAGAGCAATTGAATCTCACAATGAGATCAAAGATTTCCTCAAGGGAACAATAGCTGAAAACTCGCCAATCATTCCAGTATCTGCTCATCATGATGTCAATCTAGACATACTGATTCAAGCAATTGAGGCTACAATTCCAACTCCTGACCGTTCCAAAGACAAGAGAGCGATTATGCATGTAGCACGCTCTTTTGATATCAATAAGCCCGGAACTCGCCCTACCAAACTACGTGGCGGTGTAATTGGCGGCAGCATTGTTGAAGGAGAGTTCAACATTGACGATGAAATCGTAATCGGTCCTGGAAGAAAGATTGAGAAGGGCAACAAGGTTCACTACGAACCAATTCAATCCAAGGTAATCAGCATGCAAGGAGGTGGACTAAACCTAGGAAACATGCATGCTGGAGGGCTTTGCGGTATGGCAACTCCCCTAGACCCAGCAATCACTACCGCTGACAACTTATCTGGACAAGTCGTAGCTAAGGTTGGAGATTTGCCCGAAATTCGTGATTCTGTGGACATATCTGTCAATCTCATGAAAAATATGGTCGCCGGAGAAGGCGAGGATGCATCTCCGATAATGCCGTTGCGTTCAAATGAAATGCTAATGGTAAATGTGGCAACTGCAACCAGCGTAGGTGTCGTTTCCAATGTCAAGAAAGGCAAAGCAACTTTGACACTTCGACTTCCGATTTGTGCGGATAGTGGACAAAGAATCTCGCTATCTAGGCGCGTTGGTTCACGCTGGAGATTGATAGGACACGGAACTATCGAGTGATTTCTATGCCTCGTATTCTGATTGATGCCTGCGGCTGGGTCGCAGTCATTGAAGCTGGGATTAACATCGATTTGGAATTGCTGAAATGTTGTGGATACAAAGACCTAGCAATAATTCCAAATGTGATTTCTGAGTTGAAAGCACTCAATGATTCGAAATTAATGATCTCAATGTTAGAGGTAAAAGCGGAAATGTATGATGCCCCAGAAGGTGCTGGAAAGCACACTGATGACCAATTATTTGCTCTAGCAGTTGAAAATAAGTGGCCCATTTTGACAGTTGATACTGACCTGAAAAGAAGATTATCTCAGTCAAATGTTTCATGGGTCGAAGTAAGTGGAAGGTCCCACCTTAGACTAGTTGAATGAATAATGCCGGTGATTAATTCATATACTCCAAGAATTACACTCGACCTATGGCTGCAAATAATTCTGGTACTGCACTATCAGAGTCTGACAGGATTTTCAACGATTCAAAGGAGATGGTCGATTTGTTAGTCTCATTGGGTGCAGACATCAATACTGCAAAGACTCTGATGTGTCTTCACGTACACGGGCCTTCCAAATCCAGCGAATTACAATCAAAATGCGACTTACGGCAACCAGACGTTTCAATTTCGATTAACAAATTGAAGAAAATGGAAGTTATTCGCATCATTTCTTCAGCAAGTAAAGGCAGGGGTAGGCCTTCACATATCTATGAACTAGCAATGCCGCTAAAAGAGGCTTTAGTTCCATTCAGAAGACAAGCAAAAGAAAGACTATCTATTCTTCAAAACCAATTATTGAGACTTACCGAACTCGCCGACTCAGCTAGCGATTAAGGGAGTGTAAATAGTTCATCATCACCATGCCCATCCAGTAGCCTCAGTTTCACTCCAGCATCTATCCATGCATGTGCATAATTGATTGCACCAAAAGCGCGGACATAGTCGCCTGTGTCCATGAAATGCTTTGCATCACTGGCATAATCATCAGCCATCCGTAGTAATACAGCAAGTTGTTGTGACTCTGTGCTCCCTTCTTTTGGAATAGGAGTTGCTTTCTCTCTAGCCATTTTAGTGAGATTCAAATAATGATTCAATCTCTCTTCAGTTACCTTATCGCTAACCATTCAATCACCTCTTTGTCTTGCAAGTAAGCGATTTACGTCAGATGTCCGGCCTAGAGATTCATACAAGTCAATAGCAAGGGAAATCCTACCTTCATCTTCAGCATCGCAAGCTCTCTTGAAAATCCTGCGTCTTTCCTCCCAATCGCTTGCAACCTTGGCTTCCGCAATCATTTTTTGCATTTCCACTCTTCTCAATTGAGATAACTCTGGAGATTGCCACAATCTGACCAGCCCATCTCTCTTCACCGTAGCCATCGTATCTGCTGCCAGACCTATCAGGAAGTCACCTAACTCTGAATTTGTAGATTTGATTGCAACATCTTCAGTCATGCAATGAATTCCTCCTTCGATGGATAGAACCCACCATCCATCTCCTGCTCTATGGGCTGAAAGCGGTTCTAGAGAGCGCGTATCGATCGTTTCAAGGCTATCCCAGCCGTAAGGATGGGGCGAACCCTCCCACAGCATTCCATCGGCTGATTGGAGCAATATTTTCCCCCCAGACATTCGGCTAACCCAGGACCAAACTCTGTCTTCCAGAAGGCGTTGCGAGTCCTCATTCGCTAGCCTAGCACATCTCAATTTGCCATCTTCATCTTGCCACATAAGGTGCTCTCGGTCAAACCAGCCAATCAATCTGCGAACTCCTCCTACGTCTAAACGTTTCAAACCGCGACCTTCTTGATTGAACACGTGCAATTGTCCTTTTCTGCAAGATAGTACCCAACCGCCTCCGGGGCGGGATAAGATGTCGCTGAATCCACCAGTAGTCGACCTTCCTTCACCTATTTGGGTTCCGTCACTAACTCTAAGCAAATGGAATCCATGACCGCATAATGCGCCGATTTTACCTGAATCATGTGCAGCTGAATGAACACGGAATGGTAATGAGCGCTTCCATCTTTGATTCGTTTCTTCGTCCAATAGAATTAATTCAAGTCCGCATGAGACAAGTAGTTCATTTCCTACATTGCATGCTGTGGAAATCAAATCAGGGGCTTGCCAAGACCTCGAAACAGACCAACTCATAATACCGCCTCCATCATTCCCCATGCAATTAATTGTGCTCTAGCATCATTTGTGAGTTTGAACATCCTAGTTCTTCCTTTTTGTTGGACAGAAAGTATTCCTGCTCTATAGAGTCTGTTACTCATCTGCGACATTCTAGGCCTGCCTACATTCAATCTATCCCGCAAACGATTGTCAGAAGGAGAAAATTCTCTACTTGATGCTACTTCGACTAGAACCGCTTCACTCTTGGACAAATTTCTCAGAGTATGGACGTCCAACGGATTGCTTTCTTTCTGCCCTATGGTGGGCCTTCTCATAGCGGCCAATAATTCTGCAAGCCCTAGTCCCTCTGGAACATTTAGAGCATCCAGTAATTGCGTGAATAGGCCCTCCACATCATCAACCGGTTGTGATACATTCTCTGTTAGTGCTTGTACCTCTGCGTAATCTTGGAAATCCTCGGCCGGGAAATCTTCCAAGTCGTCTTCTTCGACATCTTGATTCTCTTGAACAAGCATGGCTTCTGGACTATTTGAGATCCAAAGTTGGTTCGCATCAACCCCTTCTGGCTCTCTTGCAGGCTTTTTAGCGACATTCTTGTCGAATGGTGGCGCTTCTTGCTTGTTTACCCTATTCCTCGCAGCCAGGGACCTAAATGTACCCATAGGAAGCGGGAACGATTGTGGAGAAGATTCTGCCACCATAATATCGGGTTCTTTGGCTAACTCCTCCAAATCAAGATCGAAGACAGGCTCGGGATCTTCTTCTTCGTTTTCTTCCTGCGTAAATTGTTCTTCTTCGAAGACAGTGTGAGCAATGTCCAGATTAGGTTCATCATACTTCATTTCCCTTGGGTTGGCTCTCTCTTCATCCACCATATCCCTCATTAAGCGCATTACCTTGGAAGGAGAACCTGATGTTTTTTCGAAAACATACTCCAGTGCTAGCTGTGGCATTTCCCACGATATTTTCGACGCACTAGCAATTCTAGTCTGACACAATTCTTTGACATGGGCTATATCCAATGGATGTATAACATCATCATGATCAAATCGATTAACTAGAGCAGTAGGCCATTGTGCCCGTTGTTCAGTTGATAAAACGACTACAACCAATGCGTTAAGTCTCTCAAGAGGCGCAGTTAATGTCGAAAGCACTTCAGAGAGATGCTTCCCATCTACATTGGAGAAATCCAAGGAAATTAGAGGAATGGGCCCCTCAGAACTCTCTGTTACACTTACAAGCCTTGACACCATTTCTTGTGTACTAGATGGCACATCAAAACCAATTAGAGAAACGAAGATTTCATGGAGGATTTTGTGGGCATGTTCAGATGTTGGAAACATGTCTAAGTGGACACTTTTACTAGTTTCTTCGGATACACAACGCATCAATGAAGAGCGCCCAGAACCGCTCTCACCAATCAGCAAAACCATCCTAGCGGTTCTAGCTTTCAAGAATCTTGTCCATCTTGCACTAATCTCATCACGCCCGATCAACATCTTCGATTGCCCTCTTTCCAAAGGGCGTGCTTTGAATGGGTTCTCTCTCAAGGCAGGGATGCCCAAAATCGGCACATCTTCGCTCATGATAGCACTGGGATTTACTGAGTATATGATGTTTCAGTTACAAGTCCACCTTTAGGTGCCCGTTAATACGCGTTAAATGAAATGCCAAAATGGCTATTTTTGCCAAATTAACACTTTGTTAACGCATTGTTAACGCGTTAGTTGAAGCGTTAATCGTCGGTTTATTCATCAAGTAGACCCTATTGCCATCAAGTGGAGACAAGCCGTATGCCAGTAGACGATAGCAGGCTTTCTGGGTTCTACAAACTATCAGTAGAAGATAGGAGGAACAAGGTTGCACAATTGTCGGGACTTTCTCCTGAAGAGATCGACGCTTTGGCCAGCCATGGAGAATTGAGCGAGCAAGCTGCAGATCGAATGATTGAGAATGTCATTGGGACTATGTCACTGCCAGTAGGAGTTGCGACTAACTTCGTAATCGACGGTAAATCGTACCTAATCCCATTTTGCGTAGAAGAATCAAGCGTTGTTGCAGCAGCTAGCAATATGGCCAAAAGGTGCCTTTCTAATGGTGGTTTCAAAACCAACAATGACGACCCAGTAATGATTGCTCAAATCCAGGTTTTGGATTTGCCCGATGTAGAGGAGGCTGCTGAAGCAGTTCTAACCGCAAAATATGAACTAATGGCTATGTGTAATTCCCTGCCCTCAACCATGATTAAGTTAGGAGGAGGGTGTAAGGACATAGTAACTAGAAGCATTGATTCCATGTCTGGAAGGATGCTAATCGTCCATCTACTAGTTGACACCAGAGATGCCATGGGAGCTAATGCGGTCAATACAATGGCGGAACTCGTTAGTGGCAAAATCGAAGAAATCACTGGTGGAAGGGTGCATTTGAGGATTCTGTCTAACCTAGCAACTCATAGATTGGCAAAAGTGGAAGCAACGTTCTCTCCCGAGGAACTATCTGAAGATGGCACCAGAGAGAGTGGTAGTAAGATAATTTCTGGCATACTAGAAGCGCATCACTTTGCTATGGCCGACCCATACCGAGCAGCAACTCACAATAAGGGCATAATGAATGCAATAAGCGCTATTGCACTAGCGTGTGGACAAGATTGGAGAGCGATTGAAGCCGGCTGTCACGCCTGGGCTGCTGTCGAAGAAGGATCTTACAAATCGATGACTCGATGGAATAGAGATGATGATGGAAACCTAGTAGGAAGAATCGAGACACCGATGGCAGTAGGAATTGTTGGAGGTGCCTCAAAGGTACACCCTGCTGCTAGAGCCAACCTGTCTATACTCGGAGTAGAATCCGCTCAAGAACTAGCAGGAATAATGGCTGCAGCAGGAATTGCTCAAAATCTTGGGGCTATGAGAGCATTAGCGACTAGTGGAATACAAGCAGGACACATGAAATTGCATGCGAAGAATATGGCCGTAAGTGCAGGCGCCATAGGAGACGAAGTTGAGCAAGTAGCCAATATTGTCAACGCTCAAAGCGGCCCTGTAACTCAACAATTGGTCAAGGACACACTAGAAAGCATTCGGAACGGATGATTACTCATCTTCTCCAATATCCAAAGTAGTCTGAACACCACCCTCTTCATCGGTTTCATCTCTAAGTGCAAGTTTACTTTCCATACCATCAAGCATGCCCGAAGTGGTAACCATTTCTCTGAACCATGCTTTGACTTTCTTTCGATCCGTATGAGGGCAGCCAAACATCTCAGAAAACCTGCGAGTGGTGGTTAGCCTGCGAGTATTTCCATCTCTTCTGCGCCCAATTAGGCCTGCTTGAGCTAACTCTCTGATGTGATCATACGCTCTTTGTCCCAGTAGTTCTACCAGCCTCGATTGAGGCATTGGTTGATGGTATGCAATCAATGCAGCAGCTTTGAGTAATTTTGGAGGCAATTCTGATTTGGTTTCTTTTGGAAGGTGGTCTGCAATACCTGGCTTTACTTCCATAGCCCATTTTCCTCCTATTTCTACAACTTGAAGTCCTCCACCTCTTCGACGTTTTATCGTAGATTGCAGATTTCCAATTGACTCAAGGATTTCTTCTTCTTCATAACCTAGGTTCTCAGACATCTCTGATACACTCAATGAACGTCCAGCGCTGAATAGCATTGCTTCAAGCAAAGTTTCTAATGGTACTTCTGACATGTAAATTACTCCTTACTCCACTAACCAATCTTCAGGGTCTTCAGATTCTGATTCTGCTGCTAGTTTTGCCATCTCTTCCTGTTTCAACCTTTCTTTTTCTTCTTCGAGTGCTTNTTGAGCCCTTTCTGCTAGTTTTACGGCATGCCTCATGGATTCGGTCTCATCACCCTTGATAGATTCAGAATCCTCTTCCATCAATTTCTCAGCCAAAACGATGACCTCATCAAAAGTAGAAGCATTCGGCCACCTATCTTCGAGCATAATCGGGTCATCTGGACCCTCTTGACTTATCCAAGCATAACCTCTGTGGGTTAAGAATAATCCAGCAACGAAAGATGTGATTTTTGATTCTAAATCATATCCCTCGGGAATTTCACCATAAGTGTCTAAGAGGATTTTCTTTAATTCATTAGTAACATCTTCCACTGGAACCTTAACNTCTCCAAGCTCTTTGGTTACTTTTCGCATAGCAGTCCAGCATCTACGGATGTCGCCTTCCATGTCTTCGTTGTGCATTCTTGAACCTACATTGTCAAGCATACTCTTGAGTTCCTCAGCATGGGCCTTACGATATTCTTCCTTAGCTTTCAAAATCTCTGCTTCATCACATGCATCCTTCAGAGCCGATAAAAGTTCACCGAGAGTAGAAGGCCTTCCTTCGTCTCTTCTCATTCTNTCTCCGAAGAATGCAGGAAGATGTTGGTCAGCACTACCTTCCAGAACTGTTGATGTGAAAATAAATTCTTCATCATCATATTCTGCCTCCCAGCCAAAGTCGAAGAATTCTTCCTCATCCTCCATATCCATGGCGATGACTCTGTCAAATAGAGTGGATGCCTGCTGAGTCAATACTTCCCATGACATACGAATCAGACGACCACATGCTGGTAGATCTAACCCTGCAGATTCCTTTCTTACACGTTGTGTGAACAATTTCAAGAATGCAGTAAGGTCGATATTCCAAGGATCCATGCCTTCTTCCTTAACCAATGAGAGAACCAATGCCACAGACCTGTCAAAGGGGTCAGTCAACACCTGATGTTCAGCACTATCTTCCTGGGCAATTCGCATTATGCGGTCAGCATAGCGCTCAGCCTCACTGATCTCTTCTTCTTGGCTCATCAATTGGTCAAGAATGTCTTGGCGAAGGAACCAATCGTCAAGGACAGCTTGCTGCATACTCAAACCTCCTGTTCAGCCTCGGGTTCTTCTTCGATTTCATCTTCTTGAGCAAGCAACTCCGAGACTATTTGTTGTCTCTCTTCGATATCTTCGTTCAACTCTTCCGCTCTTTCACTCAACGCAGAGAATCCTGTTTCTTCAATTTCCTCTTCCTCATCAATGTGATTTAGCAATCCACCAAGACTCTTTGGAGCAGGTAGTGCGCTAGGTACCTCTGGCATTTCTTCAGCGATAACNCTGGCNTCTTCNATACGTGAATGATTCTTGTCAGATGCATCACTAGCCTCCTTTTCGGCTTGTGCACCCAACTCTATTGCACGGTCTCTGTCAAAGTCGACGATTCTTCTAGAGCATCCGTCTCCACCGTGTGTGATCCCAATATGGTGGTCAGCGAGTTCCAGTGAAACTTTGCGTAGAGTGACCATAATGAATTGAGCCGCTTCACTTCTGTTGCGACACTCGGTTGCAATCAACTTTGAGTTTGGTACATCCAGGTTCTGGTCTACCTCGTCGAAGTAGTAGAATGGGCTTGGGTCGTGGTCTTGAATTGCGAAAATCAGAGACAATGAAGCCATTGATTTCTCCCCACCTGACAGACCTTGCAATCTAGACTTGTTCGACTTACCACGTGGCTGAGCCCACATATCAAGCCCTCCTTTGAATGGCTCTTCGGGATTCTCTAGGAATAATTCACCTCTGCCTCCATTTGAGAGACGGTTGTATACAACCTTGAAATTCTCATTGACTTCTTTGAGAGTAGAAAGCAGGCGCTTCTTCCTTTGGCTCTCAAGTTTGTCCGTGATNTCGATCAATCGCTTTCTTCTCTGTTGAAGAGTCTTGAAATCATCCTTCATTTCATCCAGACGTGCCTTACAAGCGTCATACTGCTCTATTGCTAGCATGTTGAAGTTACCAAACTTCTCGAGTTTTCTTCGAAGTTCGTTAACTCTCTTTTGCGCATCTCCGACATTCGGAAGATCAGCGTCATCATCAGCCACAGGAATTGATTCCGTTGCCATTTCAACTAGCAAATCAGCGAGGTTTTGCTCTCTGATTGCAAGGCTGTTGGCGATATCTTCTGCCATTGAACGGGAGTTGATTGCTGAATTNGCTTTCTGATTGGCATTAGCTTTGACTTCGGCTCTTTCCTCAACCAAATCTTTCCTTTCATTCTCCAATTCTTCNTGTTCTTCTAGCAATGAAGCNCGTTCATCTTCCTTTGCTTTTAGTAGAATAGTCTCTTCTTCTATAGCAGCCTTCCAAGTCTTGATTGACTTCTCTCTACCTGCCATTTCAGCTTGGATTTCATCGGCTCTGGAGGTCAGTGAATCCAATCTTTCCCCGAGTAAGTCTCCTTTTTCTTTACCACTATCGAGGGTAACCTGCGCTTTGTTTGCAGCACCTTCGGCTTCTACCCTCAATGCTTGAGCATCTAGAAGTCTCTCACGTATTCCATCAGGGCTAGCATTTTGGACATCTTCTGAAGCCTTGTCTCTTGCAGCCTCTGCCTCGATTAGTCGCTGTTTTGCACTCTCGATCATTTCCATCTTTCCGACGTGGTCTGATTCTAAATTGGAAAGTCTTCTTTGCAGTTCGCTAGCAGCACCTTTGGCTTTGTTCAATTCTTTAGCGGCAATTGCCAACTCGGCTTTCAAAGTCCCTGACTTAATCGAATGGTCGTCTTCGGCCAGTGAATTAATTCTGCCACGTATGTCGTTCTGTCTTGTTCTGGCCTCACTTAATGCTGAAGAGACTGTTTGAGCGATTGCGTACAGTCTTTCAACCTCTCCAACTAACTTGTCGACTTCGCTAGCACCGTGGATTTTTCCTCCAAAGCCAGTCTTCATCTTCTGCTTGCTACCGCCGACCATCGCACCTCCTGGTTCAGTGATTTCTCCTCCAAGAGTGACTAATCGAACTCCGCCCATTAATCGTCGAGCTGTACTGATATTGTCTACAACAAGGGGGTTTCGTAATGAGTAAACGACTGCTGTTGCAATCCTAGGATCATATTCGAGTAACTCGTGAGCGAATCCTAGCACACCTGGCTTGTTAACCGACATTGCAGCTTTACCTGTTGCCCTATTCGCCTGCATCTTATTCA
>PBXT01000097.1 GCA_002727695.1 Methanobacteriota archaeon
TCAGCATAACTTCCTAAAGGGCCCCAAGCAGGTACAGAATAAAGACCCCAGTGAATGAAAATTCCAAACTTAGCATCTTTAAACCATTGGGGTGTAGGTCGACTATCTAAATCACTCCATTCTGGTTCATACCTTTGAGCATTCAACACAACCATGTGTAGCAATGATGCGAAGAAAACTTTTTTCATAACTATTGAAAAATTTGAGGAATTTATTATTTTATTTCCCGATAAACATTCTTTAGTATTCTAAATAAGACCCTGGAACCACAAAAGGATCTAGACCAATTACCAATCCTGCGAATTCAGGAATATTGCCTTTTTTAATTGAAACTAAATTACTTTGAAAATCAACTGAGTATTTTGAAACTACTGAACCAATAATATCCGTGTCTCCTCTTAACGAAAAAGATGGACTATAACTTAATATAGCACCGTGGACATCAGAACCATCTAAAGTTAAGCTACCACCCTTTGATACTATCAGACCATATATGCTAGAACTATTGTAAGAGGCATTTCCCTTTGAATAAAAAATTACTGGAGCACTTATTCCAGTTCCAGCCTGAGAACTATTTATTGTTAAACTGCCATTACAAATAATAAAAATATTTCCATTAATAGTGCTATTAGAACTAATTGTTATATTCCCATTGGCAACAATATATCCAGGACCATTAAAGGTTGAACCTGATATTGTTAGATTATTATTAACCAAAAGTTGATTATTTGAGAAAGAGCTGAGATTTACTGTTTCATTTGAATATGATGAATTACTCATTTTAGATAACACAGGACCAGATACCCATGAGGGTCCGTTCTTTATGGATCCATCATTATTTGATTGGGTCTGCGAATCATTCGCTACTATACCTGAATTTTCTTGGAAGTTATAATAAGATGTTAATCCACTCTCATCTCCATTGAGGACTGTATCCTTTTTGGCAAGAATTTGAGCTTGCGTTCTTGTTGTGTTCCACAACCTTACTTCATCAATCTTTCCATAAAAATATTTTTCGGAATTATAATCACCATCATGGAATTTTGTATCTCTATTCCTAGCTATACTTACATCACCACCATGATTCCAAAGTTTAGATCCATCTCCAGAACCAAATTCCACACCATTTAAATATCCTTTGAAAGAGTTACTGGTAACGGAACTCCCGCCACTAAGAGTAAGCGCTACATGGTACCAAGTATTATTTTCAATTGAAGAAGTAGATAAAAATGTCCCGGGGTTCCAATTGCTTTCATTACTAGGTTCATTCCACCCTCCGACATATAAGGATCCTCCATAAATATAAATATTTAATCCTCGAGTTGTGCCTCCCTGTTCGTAAATAGTTTGTTTTCTGGATGTAAGATCCTTATCAACAATATTAAACCATGCCTCGATTGTCTTCTGAATATGGTTATTACTTCCGGTGTTTATATCATTAGAGTTTGAAATCTGAACATATTCATTACTACCATCAAAACTCAATGCATAATTATTGTAAGATCCTGGCGCAGTTGCAGCATTTGCAAGCAAATTTTCATAAGATGTAACATCAATTTCTGGAAAGCTAGGATANGGNGATAAGACNGTACCNCCAGAGCCTGAGCTAATATACGTAATACAGCTATCTGCTCCACTTCCATTNGCCACACTTCCATTAAAAAACATTTCTCCTTTGATGCTTCCATTTGTTCTAGTNAAAGTCTGACTCAAACTATTGTTTCCATAAAATGAAAAACAAAATGCCTCTGGAAAAGAAGAAAGGATATACCGAATATTTCGTTTAACATCATCAATCGTAGCGGATGACTTCATTGTTAGATATTGTGAATAAGGTAANACTTGATTTGACTCATCATTATCTAGATCAAANGAAACCGTATAAGTTCCATTATTTAAATTTCCTGTTATATTATTGATACTTATGCCATCGGTATTTCTTGAAGACTTATAAATATACATTCCGTGTTCAGCACCTGTTAAAGCAAGATTACGAGACTTTATATCGAGGATATGGTATGCACCATTGCGTGTTTCAGAAATGGAAAAACGTGCAAGATAAAAAGCAAAGATACTCAAAATAATAAAAATTCCCATTGTTGAAGCCATTAGAATCATTCCTGATTCATTATTTTTTTTCAAACTCTCAATCATTAATGATAACTCATTTTTTTACCGAATCGAAAATTAATAGGATAGACGTAGGAAGATAATGAGAATGAATCTGGACCTTTTTGAAAAGTAATTTTTAATTTTGTAAGATGAACTCTTTCGGCGTCTGAAAGTGAAAGAGATCCTGAACTTGAAGGAGTCATATCACTGAAAATATTATCATAGAAANGGAAATTATTTGAAAAAAGATCAGTAGATAAATCTNTATAGCTGCTACCATCTAGACTAAATTCAAATTCGTTANNAGCAATTCGAAANACTCTAGGAATGTTATTTGCATTTTTCAGATTAATAATTGCCTGACCAGATTGATCGAAATCCTCAGAACTTCTTTGACCTTGAGTTTCCCTCATAANTCTCCAAAATGCTGATCTAGATTGACTTANNAACCCCTGCCGATCTGTCTCTTGCACATAAATATCCGCNCCNTGATATAACAAGCCAGCTGCCATAGATCCAATNANTCCAGTAATGAAGATAACAACAACAATCTCTATCATNGTAAATCCTTTTGAATCTAAAATCTTCATTTTATAATCCTGAACTNATAATCATCGTATCCGTAATTGNTGGCTGCGTGTTGTGTGAGACTGTTACAGTAGCACATTTAAAATCCGTTTGAACNACAGGGTTTGGATTTAGGTTAAAAGCACCATTTTCTAACGAAACATATTTTACTTCAACAGAATAGCCATACCCTGGATNGTCTNTTATAGAAGAAATATTATAACCATGAAAATCATCGATATCATCAAAGTCTTCTACTAATGTTTCACCTGTATCTTTTCCAATTAGCGATGACCATGGAGCAGAAGAATTTTCATCATATTTCCGTGATCTGATCTCGTTTTGAATACTATTAAGAATCACTCCCTGTATAGTTCTTATTTCTGAATTTGCTCTTACTCTCTTTCCTGTGTTTAATGCTTTTAGAAANACCATAAAAGAGAGCGTTAACAAAAGCAATACCACCACAACCTCTACAAGGGTGAACCCTTTTGTGGTTCTTGATAATTTGCCCACTAGTTTACGCTCCATTTACCTGTGATAGGCTCTACCGTGATAGTCTTTGTATTTAGCACTATTGTGCCTCCGGAAACTGGGTCTCCTAAGGGCTGAAACTGAAGATTTGCAGAGCCACCAAAGCTTACCTCTTTTATATCCAAATTTCGTAAATATGAATTGTCTAGTGAAATGATTCCATCACTATTACTATTAGGAAAATCTTTTATTATACCTGATCCATTATATACTCCATAACTTTCCTGATTTTTATCAAATATAATGGTTATCGCCTCATTCTGTGCAAAAGCCATTGATCTAGCAAGATCTATATCATTGGTAATTTGATCGATAGCTATTTGTTCTCTAATTGTAGTCAATCCCGTATCTGTTCTAGTTAATGCCATTGCAGTAAAAATACCAATAAGCATAACTACGATAATTAATTCTATCATAGAAAAACCAGATGAATTAGAACAATTTTTAGAATGTAATGTGTTTTGCATGGCCAAATTAAGTATTCAACCAAAAGAATACGGACTTAAATATTATAAGTAAAGGATTTTCCGTAGGAAGGACTATCCAGATCAACATCTTCTATTCGAATAAAATATCTTATTTCGCCAGTTAATTGTACAGTGTCCTGCCATGTTGTATACTTAAAGGGATTGTTGTTTGAATTTTTTGGTACAACTCCTCTTGAAAANAAATTATTTGGAGANGTNAAAGAAATAGTAGAATCNATAGNAGNACTNGACCATTCATCATCCATCAATTTATTTGGGTTAGAGGGCTCAGGAGGGAAATGAGCAACATAACCTTTTCTCTGCATTGATCTGTAAAAGTAATGAAAAAAGACCTCACGAATAGTATGCATATTGGCAATATTCCGTTCCCCTTGAGTTTCTTCGGATACATTTGTGAATTTTGGGGCAACAAGACTTAACAATGTTCCCATTAAAGCAACAGTCACGACTAATTCAGTCATAGTAAAACCATTTGTGCTTAATTCTTTTTTCATTTTTAATCTCAACANTAAATCTTTTTNAATTTAAAAAGGCTCCGATTTGCATCGAAGCCTTTTTCATTTTTGTTCTATGAAGATTTTAAAACTTAATCTCCAGCTCCAGCTTCTCTGCCACCTAAAGTACCAGTAGTTTGATCACCATTTAGATTATCGCCAGTTACAGCATAATCCCANTGATGGACTGTACCATCATTTCTCATGTGAGTAATGTTGCTATTAGCAGCGTTGAAGGTCCACTCTCCATCTGTATCCGCATCATCTGTATCGGTTGCATCATATCCTGCAGGCGTAGTAGCCAATGCAGTCCATGGGTTTGCTGGCCAACTTCTGTTACCGGTAGCCATTAACTGTTCCGTAGCATACTGCTCAAGACCTGCTGTAATTGCGGATATTACTGCATCTTCTGCAGCTTTTTCAGCCTCTGTTACAGATGTCATATAGCGAGGTATCGCAACNGCAGCCAAAATACCAAGTATTATGGTTACCATGATCAATTCTATTAATGTAAATCCTTTGTTATTCTTCATTTTTGACTCCTTTAGGTTATTTTTATTTTTCCTTTGGTTTGTGGTGTTTGTTTTATGCTTGTTTGATAAAATCATTGTTAAATATTTACGGTTGTAACTTTTTAAAGAAACTTGATGGACTTTCCAAATCAGCTACATAAATGATCGGTGGAACTGACTGCGATCCGCTACCGCTTCCACCAATTACTGTGTAGATATAATGACCGTCCTGAAAAGGGCTCTTGATAGCGTCTCCACCAAATAATTCTAGAAATTCTTCTCCACCATTACTCACAGTCATAGTGTAGTTTCCNGCATCTGGATAAGCAACTGGATCTTCAGAAGTATTAACGTAATTTGGAGTTGGAATACTCAAATCAGTGTTTGTAGTTCCAAAAACAGATACCCACTTTGAGCCAGCAGCTGCGCTGTAAGTANAAAACGCAGGATCTGAACTACCAGGAACTCCAACAAGATCAGCATTAAGTTCAGCATCTACAGTAATGGAGGCTCCTGACTGATCAGTAGCATTTCCATATCCGCCATTCTCGGGAACGTTCTTGTCAAACTTAGTCTGTCCAGGAAATCTTCCACGACCAGACTCTGTTACTTGTGTATTGTAAAAATTATTAGCAGCTTTCATAATTTTATCAATGTCTGCTAATGTCTTTTTCTCTTTAGCACCTTCACCAACACCAGAAAACTTAGGTGCAGCTGTAGTAGCAAGAGTAGCCATCATGGCAGTTGTCACAGCAAATTCAGCAAGTGACTGACCATTTACTCTTTTTAAACTTTTTAAAAACTTCTTCATATTTATACCCTATTGNTTTTGTATTTNANTAATTAATGTGCAAGAGTTGTGCCAAAGCATTCCTATTTACACAATTTTTTTTTAAAAAAATCCTTGTTTTATTTATGCTCGAGGAAAGTTTTAAATTTTTTTGTTTCAATTCAGTTTCAAACATCTCATTTTTAAGCGAAACTATCTGTACCATTGTGTTATCTTTTTGTCTAGAATCGTGACATTGTATAATATTGTTACAGTACATCATGGGATAACAATCATATGTAATTGGCTGGGATTTTCTAAATCCGCAATGTACAAAATCGGTGCCTCAGCCTGAGATCCTACGCCTGAGCCTGGGAACACTTGATAGACAAAATGACCGTCTTGATATGGACTGTCTAATACTTCATCTCCAAAAAGATTTTGCCAAACAGAAGCAACCGCAGGATATTCATTATTTAATGTAGTACCTATAAAGGAAGATCCATCTTCATTTTTATCTCCAAAAACAGATACCCAATCTGCTCCGTCTGTTCCGTTAAATTTATCAAAACTAGGAGGAGTAAATGTAGATATAGCATCGCCATTGCTATTTGAGCTGATCTGGTAGCTTCCTACCAGATCATCATTTAAATCGCTAATTGTGCTATGCCCTCCGACTTTTTGATTATATTTAGTCTGACCTGGAAATCTTCCTCTTCCTTCTTTAACGGCCTTATCTTGGTAGAAATTAAGTGCCTGCTTTGCAATTTTTTCCATCTCCGACTTACTCTTTCGGAATTTACCACTTTCAGAGATATCTGAAAACTTGGGAGCAGCAGTAGCAGCAAGAACTGCCATTAAAGCAGTGACAACCGCAAACTCCATCAATG
>PBXT01000098.1 GCA_002727695.1 Methanobacteriota archaeon
GTTCTTCATCTTGTTCATCTTCTTCCATGGTTGTTATTGACCCGCCAACGACAGGTACACTGAGTAGGATTGCCAACAAAATAGCCAGCGCGCTGCGTCCTCGCATGGTGTATCCTTAACACCGCATAGAATTGAACCTTGCTGTGTTTATGCATCAGTCAAATCGCTGAAATCCGACCGAACCGCCTGCTTGAGATTTCGCTCTTGTGAGTTTGAGCATATCTCCCAATTTGTCAGGAGCCATCCTAGCAGTNCGCATTTCAGAGCCACCNACTCCNGTNATGATTGCCATTACTTTGATCGTATCNCCAAATCCNGGGTCNTGNCTTGCTCCCCANATTACATTTGCATCATCACTNACATTNGCNGTCATCAGGTCNACGACTTGAGATGCGTTTTCTANNGTCATGTATTTNCCACCNGTNACGTGNATNAAAACACCGGTNGCACCGGAAATATCCACATCCAATAGTGGGTGATTTAGTGCCTCATGAACAACTTCTTCCGGTCCACGGTCACTTTCACCGTAGAGCATCATTGTCACGCCACCGTTCGCCATAATCGCTCTAACATCAGCGAAGTCGAGATTGATTAGAGATGGTAGAGTAATAGTCTCTACAATTCCTTTGACAATTTCTGCAACCAATTGGTCCATAATTGAGAAAGCCTCATCCAAAGGAAGGTTTGGAACGAAATGTAAGAGTCGATTATTATCCAATACCAGAACGGCATCTGCAACTTGTCGCAGGCTCTCAAGNCCTTCCAAAGCTCTGTTCATTCTTTGCCTGCGCTCTACATGGAATGGAGTGGTTACAATTCCAACTACGAGTGCTCCAGCCTTCTTTGCCTCATCTGCAACAATTGGACAAATTCCGGTTCCCGAACCTCCTCCAAGTCCACTTGCGATGAAAACTAAATCAGCACCTGTAACAATCCTCTGGATCATTTCTCTTCCTGCCTCAGCACACCTGCGTCCTGTGCTCGGGTCGCCGCCCGCTCCGAGACCTCTTGTGATGTGTCTGCCAACCAGTAATTTTTGCAGAGCGCGAGTATGGTCAAGATGTTGCTTGTCGGTATTGATTGCAACGGTGATTGCACCTTCGACNCCAAGGTGGGTAATTCTGTTTAGAGTGTTGTTTCCTGAGCCTCCACAACCTACGATTAGTATACGTGGATTTGGCACACCAAAGCCGCCCATGTCTTCATCTAGCAAAGCAGTAGAACCTTTTCCTATTGCCTCTTTAGCCAATGAAGCCACCATATCATTCAACGATTGGTCTGCCTGCCTTGTTGTGCGTGTTGCATCGGGTCCCATCCCTTACGCCTCCGAGAAAAACAAGGCTGTTCATTTCACTATTAACCGTGATGCTCGCGAGACTCAGTCGCGAGCCTATTTCGCGACCCTAATTTTACAGCCATTTGATTCTGAAGAATTGATATACGCGAGGCTGGTCGCAGGCATTGCCTCGCTTAGCTCAGTTGGTAGAGCACCTGGCTGTAGTTGGAAAAATCCAAACGTCTCAGCAGACACCAGGGTGTCCCCAGTTCAAGTCTGGGAGCGGGGACCACTCAGTTTGCATTAGATTCCATCTTATTCCCCGCACAACCATGCATTTGGTCAATAGGTGCACAGTCTGCCTTGGCTGGAGTGAGGATTTTTTCCATTGGCTAGTGATTCTTTCTTTGCCTGTTTCAGTAGATATTACGTCTAAAGAAAGTGAACCTTTTGGGAAATGAAACCTGATAAAATTAATTATACAATCAAGAATTGTATTGATGTAATGTCGGGAAACGACTTTACCGTTAGAATTGGGAAACAAACGGCATTATCACTGGGCATAATTTTTGCATCAATCATTTTGATTTTCGGGGGGATGTCCTCTAACAACTGGATGACAGGAGTAGATTCAGATGACGAGTTTGGAGTTTCTTTCGGGTTTTCAGAATATGAATGGGACGAATTTGAAGAAGAGAAAGGATCAATTTCATACTCTCATCTTTCCGACGATGTAGACGAGATAAGTGATGCACAGTCAGCAGGCACAGTTGCACTGATATTCTTGTGGATCGCTGCATTCTTAGGGATTGTTTCGTTGATTTTTATATTCGTGAACACTTATGGGATATATTCCTCAAACTATGGAATGATTTCCTCTATTTCTGCAGGTAGTGTTACTATTTTGGGACTGATAATTTGGTTTGTGATGTTTCCATCTTCAGATATAGGCGATGAGTTAGACGTCGTTTTGAGTCCCGGCATGTCATTTTATGTTACTATCCTAGGTGGGTTATCATTCATTGGCGCAGGAATTATTGAACTTGGGATTGTCAATGTAATTGGCAATTCAGACGATGATATGATTGAGTTGAATCTAGCCAAACCAACTAACAAAGAGTTTGTTTCCTTGGGACTGGCAACTTTGTCATTAATCTTAATCTTCGGTGCGATATCGACGAACTCATGGTCAACAGACATCGAAGATGATGCATACTTCAACTTCGGATTATTCGAAATTGAGGTAGAGGAAATTGGAGGCACCCAAGGGGCTGAATATTCTGGAGAAAGTTGTTCTGAAGATGAATGGTGTTCAGATATCGGAAAAGCGGGATTAACGACTTACATCTTCATGTTAAGTGCAGTTCTCTTAGCAATCGCAACATTTTCTCTCATTTCGGCAAATAGTTTTGACATTTACAAATCAAATTATGGGATGATAACAGCANTTGCCACGGGCGCATTATCAATTCTTGGTGCAATAATGTGGGCAATTTTCTTCCCAAGTGATATTCCAAGTTTTAACCCGAGCTTTGGCTTTTCCTTCTACTTAGCATTAATTGGTGGACTAACCAGTTTTGCTGTAGGAGTAGTTGAATTGAAATTAAAAAATTCAAAAGAAATAGTCGTCTAATAATTCATGTAGAGTTTGTACTTNGATAAATGCCTGATTTGATGAATAATTCGCTTGAAATCTAAAGTTAGAAGCATCCAAGNNANCATTGCTGTNCTTGTTAGAATAAGATTCAGTGTGGCGATAAACCCAGGGAACAGAGCTCTTGAATAGCCAGCCTTTACCAAAGCTGATTGCAATTTAGAATCTCGTGTATAGCAAAATACACGACTCTGTTCAATTTGACTCAATAGCACATGAGACATCCCTTGTCCACGATGTTTAGGGTCAACGAATAAGCTGTTGATTTCATATCCTTGCCATCTATTGCTAAGTGTCACGTGCCCTGTAGGTTTCCCTGATTTGTTACGAATAATAATGCTATTTTTGCCGAGTCGAGCAAGTGAAGGAGGGCGTAAATCCAACTCCTGTTTCATCATCGATTTAATCCAAGCCAAGTCATCTGCATCATCGGCTTTCATTTTCGTCCCTCCGCAAAACCGGGCTAGTTTGCTAACCTGTTTGCTAGTTCTAGAAGGGATTCATTATTTTGTTTGAGCGACCGAATGTATCTGGGAATAGTATGCTCTGATTTAGATAAATCATCTAGTGAACCGACCCATTCCAACTCGCTAGTTATTCTCACTTCGGCTTGAGAATCGCTTGAATGCACAGTCCAGACAGAGCAACCGTCTCCGTCTTCAGATGCAGTTTGTAGGCACCATGTTTGAGGCAGAATTGAATTTTCACAGTGTATATCGTTACTGTTACTATTCACAACTATGCAATCATCAATGACATAATCAGCGCCCATTTCTTCTAATGCGGAAATAGCCTCTTCGTCTTCTGCACCGTGCTGGAACCAAACCAATGGGAAGTTCTCCGCATTTTGATTAATTATCAAATTTCTAACTACGCCACGTGCCCGTTCAGGGGCAAGAAACAAGACTACAATCTCAGGAGAGATTCCTTCATCCAAGTTGGGCCTGATTGGAAATCCATTGATTGTTGAACCAGCATCTCTAGGGTGAATTGGAGCAACTGCCCATCCTCTGGCGCTCAATTCGTGTACCGCTTTGTGCGCTGGTTTCTCGGGGTTTAACCCGGCTCCAAAAATATGGATCACTTTGGAAGAGGAAACAGCATTGTGTAGTTTTACACCGTCCTCTAATCGCACGATTGGTGCTCTGAGAACTTCCTTATCAACGCTTGTTAGCAACTTTGAGTAGCGAGTACCTTAAGCATGAGCTTCAGTATTTCTGCCTAGTTTTGCAACAGCCAAAATCAATCCAACAATTCCAACTGGGATTAGAATTATGAATGCTAATTCTTCGAAGACATCGAAAGTAAAAATGAAGAAATTAACCACGGAAACAATCACGAGCAACAAGCTGGTAAGGTATCGTGAAACTCCATGTTTTTCCTTTCTAATGAATGGGTTTCCTTTAGCAAATATAATCGCTAGAACAAGATAAAACGCAACAGCGAAAATATGGCCATCATCGAATAATGTGTAAGAATATGTTATTGGCAGCCAAGCAAAAAGAATCAAAGAAGCCGTAAGTCCGGGTAGAGAGTTATCATAGAATCTACTGATGCTTTTGGAACCATACTTTGCGTGCAATAACTCGCTAGAAATAAGCCAAATCACTATGGTTACAAAACATACGTTTAGCAGGACACTATCGAAGTTATCTCCAGTACTCCACAAATCTACGAAAGTGAAAATTGTATTCCAACCAAAACCCGCGGTTATTGCAGCCATCAAAACCCTTTGATTCAATACCGAGCTTTGCGCAGAGTCATTTATCCAACCATATATCAATTCAACAATCACAACTCCCGTAATTACAAAACTAGCAAAAGCCATTTCGTCTGTACTATCGACCATTAGTGATGCAATAAATACGTACACCAAAAGGACAGGGGAAATTATCATCGATACTATTGCATCTAGCTTTCTTGCCATGTAAGATGTAACTACAAACGAAATTAGCATGGGGAGCCAAAGAAACATGCCTTCAATCTCGAATTGATCGATCATGAAGATACAACACAGCAAGGAAGAAACTCCAAAAGTAATTACTGTTGATTCATTAATGAGAAATTGCGCACGGTTTCTTTCATCTACGGATGAATTCATTATCTGTGTGAAATAAAATCCTGATACTACCGCAAATATTCCAAAAATCAACATTCCTAGGCCGGTGAATTCCTCAGACCCGTCGGTTATTTCAGAAAGCATCAACACTATTCCNATTACTACCATGAAAATAGCCAACGCCGCTCCAATNCCATTAGAGAATTTGAAAAAAGNATTTTTCCAANTGTGTTTNTCTTCTTCATTCAAGANAGTTGAATNAGGTACTACNGNCGTAGTAAAATCAGATTTTGTTTGTGCCATTATATTGACTTCATACTCATGGATTTGATTGTAGACAGATACAGGAATCCTGCCCGAGTCCACATGTGTTCTCAATCTGGTAAGGAATTCTATCCCTTGCATGGATTCATTAAGTTGATTGAATTAATAAAATCTCATCCGGTTTAGCATGTGGAAACTTATGGAACTTCTATTCTGATTGAATTTCTTCAACCGATACATCGAAGAAAACTGCTTCCCATGTTACAGTCACTTCCTCATCAGTATCCGAAACGGTCGGCACTCCAGAAGTGACTGGTTCGTTGACTATTACTTCGACTTCTAAATTGAAAGTCCCTTCTCCATGAGATGGATTTGTCCACATGCCAATGTAGTATTGTTGGTTCTGACCTATCGNCTCATAAGAATTGCCANTATATTCGGGGAAAATATGCACCATCAACGAAATTGTTTCACAATCCGAAGATACTCCACTGAGCTCATTGTTTGGATTATTCCAGTCTGCATTAGCACCCGTTGGAGCAAGGTCAGCAGAGACAGTGTCGCAAGGGTCAGCAAACTCTCCTGAGGTTTCAGTGTAAGATATATTCACGTATAGCATNCCAAATCCGCTGTGCGAAGCAAATAGTTCCGGCTGAGCACTGTATGGAATTACAATTTCTTCACCATCATTGATAGTTCTTGATTCGGTTGATATTTCAGAGATTTCTTCAAACTCTATCGAAAATGTTGGCTTGTCAAATTTGGATTGAATATCATCCTGCATGATTACCCAAAATACGGTCGCATGATAAATCAAAATCACAACCAAAAATGTCCAGTAAATCGAAAGCACCTTGCGCGACCCTTCTTCTGAAAATATATCCTTGAGGACGTTATCTTCAGAGGTCATTTTGAGCCCCCCTCTCTATTGCAATTTGTAATAGAATATCCATTTCCCAAATCACAAATGCAACCAGTAAAGATATCAAACAATAAACCAAACATGCCAAATCGATTCGATTGATGTATTTTCTAGGAATTGAAATTTCAGGGAACCATTTTTTATCGATACCATCGCGAATTGGCGCTTGATTTGAAACTAAATTGTTGAACGATTTTTCTTCCCACCCGATACCAAAGGCGATGATGATTCCCAACAACGCTGCAGAAATCATTTGATTGATCGGTATCACTGCTTGGACCAACTCAAGAATAGCAGATGTAGCTACAACGATTAGGATGATAGACATCATTTTCGCCATTGGTTTAGTTTCCTCATTGATATCAAATAAACCGAATTTTAGTAATATGTACATGGCAATAATAGGCCTTGCAATAGTGAAATGTAAATTGGTGGTAAACACAGACCATATTTGCAAGATATCAGTTTTCTGGCTATTAATTACAAATCCTGCATCATCATATGCAGTATACACTGAAAACCCTACTATTCCTAGTATGAAATAAGGTAGAAGAATGTACAGCAGTTTATTTGAATCTCCATTTATCGTTAGATAAACTTCAGTGCAAATCATTGCCAATCCGGCTGCGATTCCAATAGAATAGCCTGACATCCACATGTAATCCCAGAGGGTCGAAGTAAAATTTCCACCACCGAGGTCGAAATAGAAGAAATATTCAGCCTGTAGTAGTAATCCTGGCCACCACATCCAAACGTGTCCTAGCACCAATGTAGTGAATAAACCAGCCAGCAATGAGATGTTTCTAGTAGAGTCGTTTCTCTTTTCTGATGAAATCAACCTGAATTTGAAGTAGACTGAACCCCATATTATTGCTGCAGCATAGTATATTATTCCGGGGAGGCCAAGTGCGGTGAAGTTCAAACCCACAATGTCAAGAGTTAGTCTGTATAATGTGAATCCTGCAACTAAACTCAACCCAATTTTAACCTGTTTTATATTTCTCAAAAGTGGAACAGGATATAGTAATGATATTGCTAAAACACTAGAAGAAAACACATAGTCCATGGAGAAACCCAATTCGACCCAGAACTGCCATTCAGTTCCCGTTGATTGATTGACATAACCAGTGGCAGCATTTTGTATACCTTTAGTAATGAACATAAGGCACAATATATGTGCAGCAATAGCTTCATTCCAAGCCAATGTTTGGTTTCTTCTAACCAAGCGAAGCGATAATCCTCCAAGTGCAATACTTAGGATTGCACCAATGAATAGAAGATTATCCTCTTCCATGAATAAGGGGTTTCGGCGAATATCAATAACTTTGTCCCAGCATTTTTGCCCAACAGATGACTATCAAGGCAATTACTCGCTTTGCCTGATTCTTTCGATAGCGAGAGCACTTACTGCCACTTGTAGGTTGTAAGATGGAATGAAGCCGGGCATCGGTAGTCTGACAATCTCGTCAGCGGCATCTAAGACTTCCTTTGATACCCCAGCATTTTCTGCACCTACAACGAGCAAAACATCTCCAGTTAAGTCAGTCTGCCAGGGTGCTTTTCCGCCAACATCTTCAGCGACGACGATTCTTCGGTTGCATGCCGCAAGGATTTCCTCTGTAGTGGCGTAAACAACCGGAATGAATCGAGTCGCTCTCATTGAAGCTCTTCGAATAGTTCTCCTTTCTTCGTGAGTTTTGCTTACATTGATGATTACAGCAGTAGCTCCACTAACCTCTGCAGTTCTAACTCCAAATCCTAAGTTTGGAGCGTATTCAACACCGTCAAAAAGCCAAATTGCCCCNTCTCTTTCAAAGACCTCTTCAAGTGTNCCTTGAGGCTCTCTTTCAACTAGTGCAAGAGCTTTCTGTTGCCCGTTTGCACTCATTCTCCAGAGGTCGGTAGAAGACCCTTCAACCACTCTAATATCCATNGAATTNCANANNTCNATAATCTCNGANCAATCCTNNTCNCTATCNACCAAAACNAGTTTGATTTCAACTCCNTTTTTCAGAGCNTCGAGGACATCCTCNTCGCCGGTGATTTGAAGGGACACACACCCCCGAGAATGAACTCACACATGAGTGAATCCCCCCGTAGGGGGGTGAAAAACCGCGTCGCGGTCTTCAAATAGGGGAGGCAAGTCGGCAAAATGCTCCAAGGAGTAGGTGATGTACATGGCTAAGGGACTTTACCAGCATGTTCGTGCAACATGGAACAACCCAAAAGCAACTCAATCTCATCAGCAGCGCCAAGACCGTATGGTCCAGTGGCGCCGTGAACCAGTTAACTGCAGAATCGATAAGCCAACCCGCATCGATGCTGCACGCCGCCTTGGTTACAAGGCT
>PBXT01000099.1 GCA_002727695.1 Methanobacteriota archaeon
ACAGGCTTGAAGGTGCCAAACTCCTGGGTAATAGAAGTCCATTTTTTGTCACTATACCTGTCTTGTAGGCCTTGGTGAAGGTCTCCAACAATTTCGTACCCTACTCCTGCATTGGGATCTAGACTCTCAACATGTCCTGGGAACAAAGCATCTAGGTGAGAGAAATCTTCTGGCCCCATGCCGGTTGAAACTAGCAGTGTGTCATGGCCACTGGGGCCTAGTCCTGTGTGGAGGTCGATAGCCCATATTCGATTGACAGACTCGAGTTTTTTATCCAACCAATTGAGTAGTAAGTCGGGCCCAGGTTGAAGACAATCTCCGCCATACTGGATGGCCTTTGGATATTCGTACTGCCCTTCTGCAACACATTGTTTTAGATTATTGAATCCATATTTTCGAATCAGGTTGAGCGCTTTTAATTTGAACCATTTTTCTTTGACAGGGGGGGGCGATTCAGGATTTATGAATTCACGAATTGATTCATATCCTACAGGAACACCCTCGTATTTTTGATCACTCTTCAGGAAATTACGATTCAAATCCACGTTGTTTTCATTGAATCTTCTCCACCAAGCCATGCCGTAAGGATTGATTGTGTGGACGAAAATAATTGCATGGTCTTTGAAAGATTCTTCTTTGCACAAATCGTCCATCACTGCCAATTGAATCGCACTACCGGGGTAGCCTTCCACTCCGTGAATTCCACTGCTTGAAAGCAAGACCTTACCGGATTGAAGCGAGCCAACTATTGCCACATCGATGCAAAGCGGCTCACCATCTGGCCCAGTCATCCCAATCTCCAATCTTTCATTTTCCACCTTGTGACCAGCTTCACGCAAATCATCACAGGCGATTAGGAATCTACCGGCGGCTTCAGCGTACGAATTGGCAAACCAAAACCCCCCCTCCATACCCGTTCCTGATTGAATCAACATTTGAACACTACCGAACTATCAAGAATCACAAGCCCCTAAGGAAATCGATGGCGGAGGATTTAGTCGCAGCCGATATTCGAGTTGCGAAGACTCTGCCTTCGAAGTTCTATTTTGAAGATGAGATTTTCAAATCGCTCAAGTCTATCTTCAATAGTTGGCAATTCGCCTTTCATGATTCAGAAATGAGTACAAATTCAATTATTCCTTTGGACCACATCGAGGCAATAACAGGCGAGCCAACAATCATTGTAAGTGGTGATAAAACACAGTGCTTGTCTAATATTTGCACACATAGAGGGATGCGTTTAACATCGCAACCGTGTACAAAATCAATCTTGCAATGCGAGTATCATGGGCGCACATTTGACTTGGATGGAAAGATGAAACATATGCCAGAGTTTGAACAAGCGATAGGTTTCCCTAGCGAATCCGACAACTTACGTAACTTCCCTATGCTCCGCTGGAATGGACTACATTTCGTCTCTCAAGATAGTGAANAACATCTGCCNTGGNCAGAAATTGGNANNCGGTTTGANTTNCTAGATATCGANTCATTCGTCCATGACTCATCTCGTGACCGNGACCATTCAATCAATGCAAATTGGATGCTTTATGTCGANAATTATCTNGAAGGNTTCCACATTCCNTTTGTCCATCCAGAACTGAATCAAGCANTGGACTATTCNGGCTANTCAACCGAAGTTTTCGAAGGNGGAGTATTGCAAATTGGAAAAGCNTCACAAGGNGATGTGAAGTTTGATTTACCNGAAAACCACCCTGATTATGGTCAAGAAATNGCTGCATATTANCTATGGCTATTCCCGAATATGATGTTCAATTTTTATCCATGGGGNCTTTCAGTNAACNTTGTNATNCCAGTCTCTCCTGAAAAGACAAGAGTGCTTTACAGAGGCTANGTCAAAGACGAAAAGCTAGCGCAAAAGGGAGCGGGNTCTATTCTGGATACNGTTGAGATTCAAGACCAGAATATCATNGANCAAGTGCACAAATCAATGCGTTCAAAAGCATATGANAGAGGAAGATATTCTCCAACTAGGGANCAGGGAGTGCATCATTTCCANAGNATCATTTCAGAAATTTATGAGGGCCGGTGATAAGATGGATGATACACCTTTGCTAACCATGACAAAATCACGTATTGTGGGCGAGCAGCCAAACATTTCAGATGAATCAAAAGCACTTCTGGACACACTCTCTAGCCTTTGCTCATTCCATTCCTGTGAAGATTTAGCCAGTTTCCTGTTCACTGACATGTTCAGGAATTTAGTCGGCTCGGGAGAGCCATGGATCATTTTCGAAATCGGTGTCTACAAAGACCACACGAAAACGATAGAATCAATCCCTGTTCATGACGGAATAACTCTTGCAGATGGAGCGATGACAGGGGGCATTCCTGGTAATCTTGCAGTAGTCAAATCTCAAGACGAATGTTCTGAAACTCTTTCATTTTGGCACAACTATGTGATAAACGAGTAAAGCGATTCTTTGAAAGGGGGCCTATGGCCCCATTAAACCGGAGAGAGGTCCATGGGCGACGACAATTTCCGCGATGTTCTGCCCGACCCTGACCCGGAGCAGACACTTGAATGGCAAGAAGCGATTCGTGCCGTAAGCGATGCCTTGGGTCCTGAAAGGGCGCACAGATTGCTGATGCAGACAATAGGAGCTGCTAGGGAAGAAGGCGTAGATATCGATGTGGTCAATACTCCATACCTCAATACAATTCATCCTTCACAACAGCCACAATACCCCGGNGATTTGGAGATGGAAAAACGCATTCATGGAATCATTTCATGGAATGCAATGATGATGGTAACTAGAGCGAATAAAGCAAATGATGGCATCGGCGGCCACATCTCCACCTTTGCATCAAATTCACATCTATGGGAAGTCGGACAGAATCACTACTACAGGGGTAAAGATTTGGATGGCTGGGGCGACCATGTTTACTGGCAAGGTCATGCAAGCCCCGGAGTTTATTCTCGTGCATGGCTAGAAGGCCGACTTACAAGAGAAAACATTGACAACTTCAGAATTGAGTGCGATGGAAACGGACTATCTTCCTATCCCCACCCAAGATTGATGCCTGATTTCTGGGAGTATCCTAGCGTTTCAATGGGCCTTGGTGGGATGACAGCAATTCATACTGCTCGCTTCAATAGATACCTTTCCAGTCGCGGCCTTGCTGATACTTCGAACTCGAGAGTGTGGTACACCATGGGAGATGGAGAATCGGATGAACCAGAGTCNCTNTCNCANNTAACACTTGCATCTCGTGAAAATCTGAACAACGTCATTATGGTGATGAATTGTAATCTACAAAGATTGGATGGTCCGGTAAGAGGCAACTCAAAGATAGTTCAAGAGTTAGAAGGAAGNTTCAGAGGGTCTGGATGGAATGTAATCAAGATTCTTTGGGGCTCAATGTGGGATGACCTATTTGCTCGCGATTCTGAAGGAGCGCTTGCTAACAGACTGCAAGAATTAGTCGATGGTGACGAGCAGAGAATTTTCACAAGTGATGCTGCAACATTCAGGAACGAATTATTCAACACCCCTCAACTGAAGGCCATGGTCNCTCATCTAAGCGACGATGATTTGGAAGCATTGGCGTCAAATCTTGGTGGCCACGATATGGTGAAAATCAATGCAGCTTATGCTGCTGCTGAAGCATCTAGTGACAAACCAACAATCATTCTTGCACGTACAATCAAGGGATATGGATTAGGCCCTGCATTTGCAGGAAGAAACTCTACTCACGGCAAAAAGAAAGCTGACGTTGATAGTATCAAATGGATGCGAGACGACCTAGGACTTTCTTTCAGTGATGAAGAGTTGGAAGAATATCCATTCATCAATCCTGATGATGAGCCTGAAGCGGTAGCCTATCTCAAAGAAAGAAGAAATTCACTTGGCGGCTTCTGTCCTGAAAGGAGAGCACCTCCTAGCGANCTCAAACCTCCTGGTGCTGAAGGATATTCTACGTTTGATGAGGGCACTAAGGGGGACATGCAAGTGTCCACAACTATGGCCTTTGTGCGATTACTTAGCGGTTTGATGAAGGACAAATCAATCGGTAAGAGGGTTGTTCCAATTGTTCCTGATGAAGCTAGAACCTTCGGCATGGACCCTCTGTTTGCACAGTTCGGAATATACCATCCTGAAGGCCAATTATACACTCCTGTTGACCACAAGATGTTAATGAAATACAAAGAGAGTGAGAAAGGGCAACTCTTCGAAGAAGGCATTTCTGAAGCAGGAGCAATGTCGACGTTTATTGCGAGTGCAACATCATACTCAACTCAAGGNAGCCCCACAATTCCATTCTACATCTTCTACAGTATGTTTGGATTCCAGAGGGTCGCTGATTTAGTCTGGTCAGCAGCAGACCAGAGGGCTAGAGGATTCATGATCGGTGCAACCAGCGGTAGGACTACACTCAACGGTGAAGGTTTGCAACACCAAGACGGGCACAGCCTATTGATGGCTCACACCAATCCTGCAGTCAGAGCATATGACCCTGCTTTTGCTTACGAGTTAGCAACAATCATACGTGCAGGAATCGATGAAATGTATGTTGACGAAAAAGATGTATTGTACTACATTGCAGTNTACAATGAGAATCATCCAATGCCGCCTAAGCCGGCAGGCTCCGAAGAAGGAATCGTCAAGGGGATGTACAAACTTCGTAGTGCTCCTAAAGGAGACGGACCGATTGTAAGATTGATTGGCTCTGGGCCAATAATGCTACAGCTATTAGCAGCGGTTGAGATTCTAGAAAAATATGGAGTTCGCTCAGAAATCTATTCTGCGACATCTTATGGAGAGTTGAGGAGAGAAGGGCTTGATTGCGAGCGCAATAATCGTTTGAATCCGAGCGATGCAAGGCAAATACCGTACGTAGAGCAACTACTGGGAGACGGCACATATCCAACAATCGCAGTAAGCGACAATCAAATCGCTGTACCCGATATGATTAGNCAATGGGTTGGTGGCGACTACTCAGTACTAGGAACCGATGGATTCGGAAGGTCAGACACCAGACCAAATCTTCGAAAATTCTTCGAAATAGATGCTCAAAGCATCACAATAGCTGCCCTATCTTCACTAGTTAGAAGCAAAGAAATCGAGGGCGATGTATTCGATAAGGCGATGAAAGACCTAGGGATTTCTCGTGATAGNNATGANATCACNGCTCTTTGATTATTCAAAGAANATAGCNACATCATCTAGAGNTTTTCTAGANATATNTGGCACCATNGCATNTTCAGCAGGGTAGCCNACNGGCATTACCAACATTGCATGNTCATGTTCNGGNCGATTGAGAATATCCCTCAGGAACCCCATCGGCGAAGGAGTATGAGTTAGGGTTACCAATCCCATATTGTGAATTGCATGAATAAACATTCCAGCAGCAATTCCACAGGATTCTGTAGAGTAGTACGTTGGTCCGATTTCACCATTAGTTCGAACTCGTTTAGAATGTCTGAACAAAATGACCAGCCAAGGTGCATCGGTCATGTGTTCTTTCACAGCATCAGTGCCTAGAGGCTCAAGAACTTCTTGCCAAGCTTCTGGCATGCGTTCAGAATAGGTCTTCCTTTCCTCTTCCTCCGCCGCCTCTCTCATCTTCGCTTTCAACTCAGCATTACTAACAGCTACGAATGTCCAAGGCTGAAGGTGAGCACCACTTGGTGCTGTGGAGCCACAACATATTGCTTGCTCAATCAATTCACGAGGCACATTACGGGAAGAAAAGTGCCGAGTTGTCCTTCTTCTGTTCATATTTTCGAACAATTGTAAAGCACGTATTTTCATTTCATTCTCAGGCAATTCAGCCCATTCTAAGGGGATGAAACCATCCCCGCTCAACCAACCACCTCAGGCATTCTTCCTCGTAATCTCAACCAGGATTCAGCACCGAAAGTAAGAGCGTAAAGGGAGGCTAGCCACAAAGTCGGTCGGGCCCAATATCCGTCAGGAGTGTCAATCAATAAGATGCATAACCAAGACAGGGTGACTAAATCAAGAATCCATCTCATGCCCGCTAGAATCTGTTTAGAATTGGATTGCATCTCAGTTAACTGTGTGTCTGTAAGTACAGCAGTAATCCCTTTCAATTTGGATAGAGCATTACCGCCGTTCCACCTAATCCTTCCTAATTTGAATCTGTTCCATCCATCGATTACAAGGAATAGAGACACCCATACTACTACAACTTCTAGTAGAGGTTCAGCTCCATACAAATCTAAACCGTTGAAAGACCAGTATAACAATCCCCACAACCAAGCAATAATCAGTATCTGAGATGTTTTTGCGAACTTGCTCAATTTTCGTAATAACTCTGCATCATGCGATAATAGCATTTCTAGAGAGATCACTAGACCTACGCTGAAAGTAAGAACGAAACTACCTGCAAGCCACCACCACTCTAGAGAGGAATCTCTCCATGCCAATAACAAAGCGACCAGTGTCCAGGCCATTACTAGGGAAGTTGTTGCGTTCACGGTCGCTTGCATCACATACAACGGGTCACGCCCATCTTTGAGAACCGCTAGTCCGCCCATCAACCTGACTTCAAACGCAGAATCATCCACTACGCCTTGAGCAGCAGCGGTCATTCCACCAATTGATTTCAATCGGGCAGACTCTACTAGCCCTTCGGCTTCTTCTCCTCCGCTCCATTTAGAGCCACGAGCAGCAGCAGCAGCGGCACCTCGACCTCTACTGCGGCCCTTTCCAGCACTTCTGGCTTTAGCCCAGGCTCTAATTTCAGGAGTTGTGACATCCTCTACTTGGTCTTCATTCAGCGGCGCTCCGTGGTCTGTGTACAACCATCGACATTGGATTGGAATGGGGGCAGGGTCAACATCGGGAGCAACCATTTGGAATTGCCCAGGACCCAAGGTTGGTAATTGCTTGACCAGATCTTGATCTCCACCACTTTCTTTGAGTAAGTGTCGAACCTTTTCAACATCTTGAGGTTGGGTGAATCTACCGATGAATGTCGTATTTGCTTGGGCTAAAATCTTGTAATCTACATCTGAAACGTTTTGCGTGGCTAGCACACAGGCAACACCATATTTTCTAGCCTGTTTGAATATCAGTTTGATCAAATCCTTGGCCGGTGGGTTTCTAGGATGCGGCGGCAGATAAGGTGCAACTTCATCCATGAAGAATAGCAGTTTCAATTCACCTTCAGCAGGTTGCTGAGTCAACATCCAATCATACAGTTCACGTGCTAATTCTTGAACGAAATATTGCTTTTGAGCTTCGTCTTGAATCGTATTCAGATATACGATATTCAAAGGAACCTTACCTGGCATTGCAGGCTCACAGAAAGAATCGATATCTATTGGAACACCATTGGAGAACAATAGTTGATTTACACCGCTGCTGAATGCAGACAATCTTCTTGCCAAATCATTACGTGTTGATTTTGGTAACATGTCATCATAGTCGCGAAGGCCGTGTTCGAACATGATTTCTTCCCACGGAGGAATTTCGGGTTTATCCTCGTCATCCTCGACATCGATGAAAGCCTCTGGATAAAGTGCACGAGTGAAGTTTTCTTGAGGCTCTCTTACCACTTTAGCCAACCCTCTAAAGTCGCCGACATCAAGACCCAATCTTGTTCCATTTACCAGGATTTCATACAAGAAAGGCTTCACAACTTTGCCCTGGGTTTTCTCAACATCAAAACCAGCCAGATTACTGAAACCAGCAGCAACCATGTCCCATGCAGTAATGGCCTCTTCTGGGTCTAGATCCGCAGGTGGTGAGCGAAATGGGTCGATACACAATGGCAAACCTTTGGAACGCAAGGGNGTCCAAATTCNAACTTCCATNNTNGAAATCAACTTCTTCATTCGGTCAACTTCTCCTCCTTGCTCAGCCAAATCTTTCTCATCAATTCCTAGAGCAAGTCTTGCCAAATCTCCTTGCGGGTCAAGAATTAACGCTGGAATGCCAGCCAAAGCAGCCTCTTCGATTACCGATTTTGCCATTACAGTTTTTCCCGAACCCGTTGAACCCAACATTGCTGCATGCCTAGCGAGAACCATCTTGTCGATTTGGACAATTTCACCATTATCTCGTCTCTCTCCCAAGAGCATACCCTTTGCCTTGATTTTCTTTTTACGAGAGGGCTTTGGATTTTCTAGAATGTCGTCGACGAGGTCTCTCAACTCATGAGAATTCTCCTCGGACATGGGCCAGCCAACAATGCCTACCCTCTTGAGGATGACTACGCCCACTANGTGGGCGGGACACACTCAAGGAGGCGAACCCTTTCGCCGATACATGAACCGCGTCCCATTAGCGAAACCTTTCTGGGACGAGGAGTGTGAAAGCGCTGCGATTTCTGCATTATCCAGCGGTAGATGGGTAAAAGGCCCAGAAGCTAGAATGTTCGGCGAAGAGTTTGCAAAATGGTGCGGGGCGGCAGCGGCAGTACCTTGTCAAAGCGGTTCAGCAGCATTGTGGGCGGCCATGAGAATACTCGATATCGGGCCGGGCGACGAAGTCATAGTTCCAGGAATGACTTTCATAGCAACTGCAACATCAGTAAGTTTGGTTGGAGCAACACCTATTTTTGCGGATATTGAAGAAGAGTATTGGTGCATTTGCCCCGATGACGTAGAAGCCAAAATTACTGAGAAAACCAAGGCGGTAATCGGAGTCCATATTTTTGGTCAACCGTTTTCTCCTAGGCTCAGAGAGATTTGTGACAAACATGGCATATCACTTGTCGAAGACGCTGCGCAGGCTCACGGTGCAAGTTTGAATGGGACACTTGCTGGAGCGATTGGCGACATAGCTTGCTTCTCATTTTTCCCATCCAAGAACATGGCTGTTGGAGGCGAAGGTGGAATGATTACTACCACACGCGAAGATTTAGCGCAGAAATTGTCGAGATTAATCGACCACGGAAGAAATGACGCTCTTGAATCGGTTGAACTGGGTACTAACCTGCGGATGAGCGAAGTTTCAGCAGCCATAGGCAGGATTCAATTGAAACACGTTGATGAATGGACAGCGAAGCGCAGAAAGAATGCTATTGAGATAAACCATTCAACTAANATCAGGCCAAATTCCAAACATGCATGGCACCAGTTGTGTGTGTTGAATGATAACCCCGCTGATTTGATTTCTAGATTTGATTCTGCAGGGATAGATGCAAGAGTTCACTACCCTATTCCGTGTAACCGACACCAAGTTTATTCTGAACACCATCAACATGAAGAGAGCCTTGAGATATGCGACAAAGTAGCACACAAGTTAGTGGCAATACCTGTTCATCCATCAATTTCGGATATNGACATTGANAGAATTAATTCAGTTTTGAATCCTTGATCATCAATGANAGGGCGGAGTTAGACCATCCTTTGAGATAGGTTATCTCAAGTCCAAGCCAAGGCGGCAAGANAACCTCTTGATGTTCATCTTCTAGTTCTACTTCGGCAATAATTAGGCCACCGAGAACTCCTTCAAATTCATCAACTTCCCACAGCAATCCATCTTCTCCAATCCAATGATGGCGGACTTTGCTTATTGACGGCTGAGAGTCTAGCGGTAATGAATTGTACAATTCTATTGGCAAATCCCATTCAAATTCGGCTCTCGATGCTCCAATCCTGCGCCCTTTAGCAGTCAAGGTAACAACTCCTTCACTTAGACGAATCCTCCAAGTAGTTAGATTGGNAAGTTCTCTATCGTCTTCAACGAGAAGATGTTCATTCCAGTAAATATTACCATCGACGTGCCTGACGTTTTCTAGATAGCACTGGAAAATCTGTTTCGATTCGCCCCCTCGCCAAGGTTTTTCTTCGCGACCGTCAATAAGAAATCGTCGCTCGATTTCAATACCCATCAATCCTCATCCTCAATCTTCTTNGATCTGGCTTTAGACATAATTTCCTCATCCAAGAACCAGAATGTAGGAGTTTCTGAAATGTGCTTGTCCCAATGCTGGACGGTTCTAGCCCAGATTTCAGAATCGGCATTTTCTTTGCAGTATCCCAAGACCCAATCCATTTGCGCCTGTAATTCTTCATCATCAGGAGAGTTGCGCTTTAGATTCTCAGCAGTCATTGCCATGTTCATCATGAACATTGGAGATAGAGCATATGTCCAAAAAGGATTTCTTTCAAAATCAACGCTTCTTTGAGCAGTCCATAACGAAAACACTCTGTCATACAGATAACCAACACACAAGACAATTAGAATTAGTCCAGCGAAGATACTGAGCAATCCGATGTAGGTTGCAGGAATGCCTAGCACGGAGTTACTGAAGCAAAATCCTTCNTCNCATTTATCGGAAAATCTCCAGCTCACATAATCCCATAATAGTAGNGTTAAGGTTGAGCCTAGAAGNCCTAGAGAAATGATAGATTGAGATTGTTGCATACGCCAATATTGGCGCATAACCCACTTCTTGACAGGGTTGATGCTTGAACTCGTCATCATGCCGCCCACGCACACTGCTTATTCATATTATCATGGGTGAATTGTCTGATTGTTACACCAATGTTACATTGTATGGGGCTAGCCACGGCAGATCATTACCCACTGGTGAAGAGGATAAGTCTGAAGGCTGAACCACCCGTGGGCCAAACATGCTCAAAGTCGCTTTACTTGGATGCGGCCGCTGGGGCCATAATCACTTGAGGGTGTTAGCATCTTTCAGAGAGAGAGGGATAATCGGGTACATTACTGTCATTGATACATCAAAATCGGCGAGAGAAGCGGCAACTTTGGCTGATGAAACCAAGCCTGATTTTGATGATGTAGACGCCGATTTAGTAATCATTGCAACTCCTTCCAATCTTCATGCTTCTCAAGCTAGAGAATTGTTGTCAAAAGGGTATCATGTATTAGTTGAGAAGCCACTAGGTTGTTCAGAATCGGAAGCCGCACAAGTTCTAGCAAACGCTAGAGAGTTTGGCAGGATTTTAGGGGTAGGTCTGCTGTTGAGATTCCACCCTGCGGTTACTCTAGCAAATCGGATGATTAACAGCGGAGAATTAGGCAGAATTGAATCGCTTAGGTTCGTGCGTAGAACCACCCGAAATGCTCCTGAGAATGGAAATGTGATTGAAGCATTGGGAGTACATGCAATCGACCTGATGTGCCACTTCATGAGCGAGTCAGAACCTAGCGCTGTGCATGTCCAGGGTGATAAAATCGAGGCNCGCATCGCTCTTGAATTCCCTCATGGCATCGAGGCAATAATCGATGTAGGATGGCAGACAACTCGTGAAAGAAGAACAGTTACGCTAGTTGGCTCTAATGCAAGCCTAAGGTTCGACCTAGACGTTCATGATAGAGTTGCATTGATTTCAGGTAACGATGAAACCGAAATATTCTGTGATTCTACAACCTCTCCGCTTGAATCGGAATTGCAGCATTTTATTTCAGGTATTGAGAAATTCAATTCAGGACAAGCATGGACCCCAACTCCTGACTATGGGGCAGCCTTGAGAGGGGTTAGATGGACCGAGAGAGCGATTCAAGCATTACCAATTTCAAGGCCACATTGAAGAATCCGATGCCTCTCGCACAGCCATGGCCGGTAGTTCGTCACCCGAAGATTCCGAACCGCTATTCGTTCTA
>PBXT01000100.1 GCA_002727695.1 Methanobacteriota archaeon
AGTAAACTGACAAGGGCGATAACAATCACTTTGTCGGTTGCGTTTTCGTCTCCAATCAATCGTCTTGATTGCATGATTGTTCGTGAAATCTGTTGTATTTGAATTAAGAGGTCCTTTTCCAATTGAATGTTCATTTCCTTTATTTGTCCAGAGTGGGTGGGATGATTTGTGAAGCCTCTTCCTGTTCTTTTTGGCGCTCTCTTTCTTTCATCTCTCCTTGCATCAGGTGTGGCCCAAGCTCACTCTGCTGATACCTTCACCGTGGTCATCAAAGAAAGTGGTTTGACACCAAATACATCGCAAATCGCATACAATGATTCGGTGGTTTGGCACAACACCGATTCAAGAGAAAACATCACCCACAGAATCGTGTTTGACTTTGATGGCGATGGTTTGTTCAACGGAACCGACGATTGGGATTCTGGTGAACTGGTTGCAGAGTGCAATAACACCCAAACAAACTCGACCGAGAATGAAACTGAATGCCACATCACCTTCCTCGTCTGGTTCAACGGAACGTGGGGCGTTGGTGAGTACNAATATCAGGANATGCTGTCCGATGGAACGGTCCTCAACGGCACCATCGTCGTAACCGAGGACATTCACGTGGAGAACTCAACCGCCCCTGCCATCGGCAGCACNTTTGGTACNTTTGAAAACGACGACAAAGAGACCGAAGATGTTGTTGAAGAANGTGNTGCNGACGAAATGCGGCGCATNCTCCTGCTCGTCGGCGGAGGTTCTGGCCTTGGAGCCATCATTTTACTCGTCATCTTGATGCGACGTTCATCTTGAGTCGNNCCGTTTATCGACTCTAGAGCGTACTCAAGTAGCGAACATCGTCCAACACCAAGTCGAGCACCCAATCATTGTCGCCCCACCACACGCGCTGATGTCCGAAGCGGTCCACGAGAATGGTGCCCGTTTCGTGATTGACGGTGTAGTCATCTGGATGGTGGCGCGCTGATGAATTNGTGGAATTNTCGTCGTTGTTGGCATCGTATTCCTCAATNGTNAGGCCGACACCAAAGTTGATCCAAACATCTTGCAGAGCGGCCATGGANGGNCTGTCGGAATCGTTGCTGGAAGAGGTGAGNTGAATCCATTCNGAATTGGTGCTCGTCTTCCAATCGTGAAGGGTCGATACATTNTCTCGCCAAGGGTCAACGGTGATGGTCAAGAACGTTGTTTTGTTGAGTTCGTCGTCGGTGAGTTGGGACTTGACCCACTTCATGTTGTGCGTGACGATGGGGCAAATATCGAGGCAGTTCGTGAACAAGAATGCAATNACGAGGGTGGTGTTCGCACCTTCTTCCGAATACGTCCAATCGGTTCCTTCGCTGCTCGTGAGGGTGAAATCCTTCACCTTCACACTCTCCAACGGTTCACCATGAGGTGTCCAACGCTCGACATCACCNGGTGAAGTGCATCCTGCTANGAGAAGGACGGTGCACATCAACAACGCGATGGTTTTGCGCAACATGGTTTCNCCTCAGAGTCGGTAAGGAAGGTCAATGTCAAGTTGGACCAGNTAGAGACCGGTGGAAATGCACGAGGCATAGGTGATGCCGTCATGGTGCTCCACCGCCCACAAGAACGGGACCCAACCAAAGTCGTAGAAGCTCGAATCNAGTGGTGTGCCGTCCTCGCCGTGAGGGAGATAGTAAGCCACCGTCGCTTCTTCATGGACGGCGATGCGATCATCGGGATTGGTTGGGTCAACCAGTGTCTCAATGTCAACCACCCACAATCCAGCGTGATAATGAGAGACATAGAGGCGCCCATCCCAGCCGCCGCCGTGACTTTGGTCGGTGCTCTCGTCGGTTTCGAAGTAGGTGCTGTCAAGATTGTGCGGGGAGAAGAGAAGCCATTCGTCCTCGTTTGGATGNGCTTCGCAATCAGCACCATAGCAATGATCTTCAGCATAGGGAATTTCCCAATCGCGAATCAATTTGGGTTTGAATTTGAACTGGCCGTCTTCCATGGTGTATTCNGTGGTGTCGATGAGGTACATGATNCCGGTGCCGATGTTGGTNCTGAGGGTTTCAACAGCAGCGGTGACCAGATGAACGGGTTCATCGGAATAACCAACATGNGAGAGGTCAACCATCGTGGGGAAAGGTTCGGCGTAGTGGATGTAGGAAACACGCCCCCCGTTCTCGTTCCCNGTTGGACCACTGTCTGGTTGGCCATCACCGTCCAAGTCAAGGAAATCCATCCANAGACCGACTTCAGGTGCTCGCCATCGGCACATCAGGGGGTTGCCGAAACCCGTTCGGCAAGTGGTTGCNTGAACCGCATAGGCTTCGGGTGAATTCACGGGGTGAGGGACGTCGGTCACATCACCAATTCGTAGACCTGCTTCCCAATAGCTGCCGTAGACAAACGTGCGACCAAATCGGGGGTCGTTTGGGTCTTCTCCAGGCCATGTTTGAACGGTCATGTCGTGGATGTAAATCCAACCGCCCATCGTCGTTTCCCAAGCAACTTCGTATTCGCCGACCTTGATGATGGTGTGGCCAAGGCCTGAAGCAGGTACATTGGGGAGATTGCGGGCTGCCGACCCAACCAAATTGAGGTGAGCTATGGTGACGCCGCCGCAGGCTTCTCCAATGGCGTCGTTGCAGTTATCATAATCTGGGTTCGCGATAAACATGTACCACTCNCCGTCGATCATGTGCGTGTAGAGGTTGTGAGGGCCGGTTGGGTGGTCGGCATCGTACCATGAATCAATCCAAACAGGATTTGTTTTATCCGTCACGTCAATGAGCGTAACGCTGACTTGCGCTGGGTCGCTCCACTGACCGATATTCGGGTCTGAATTTCCAGGGTCAACGAGTTGATTTTGCTGAATGATGTATTCACGACCGTTGTATTCGAGGTACTTGACATCCAGCACTTGCGTGTTCGGGTCGTTGTAAACACCGGTGACNGTTGTGTTGGTGGGGTCGGTGACGTCCACGATGTGCATGTCGTTCCAGCCGGCAAGGTATGCATAGGTCTCACCATCAGGTGTGGTTGCCACTTGGACCTCGGCGTTGCCGGGTGTGGTCAATGGGTTGAAATCCAAAAGTTCCATGTTATCGGTGCCAAATTCATGCTGACTGGCGTCCTTGTGGTCGTGGCCTTCGCCTTGAATCAGTGGATCGCCGGCCTTGAGGGCGGGGCTCTCGTTGGTGGCAGCCTCGATATCATCGCCGAAAACCAACAAGGTTGCCGAGGTAAGAAAAACGACGGTAAAGATACCAAGAAGAAGTTCCTTACTGCCCATGGTTGGCTCAACTCAACCATCCGTTTGGTCTTTATGATTTGGTGATTGCCCTCAAATCATGGGAAACNAGCGTGTNGGGCTCGCCGTTATTGGCCTGCTCTTGTTGGTGCTTCTCGCTCCTGCGAGCCAGGCNCACGAACAGAAAACACTCTCAGTGATTCTCACCGAAGACGGTGTCGTCTCAGGCAACATCACCGACCCGTCCTTNCTCCAAGGCAACGCCGTCTGGTTCCAAATGCANGACGATACCAACAACACAACGATGACCGTGCGNCTTGANGTCAATCTCGATGGTGTGTTCAACGCAACAGATGATTTTGATTCGGGGNAAATGGTGAACGAATGNGANCTNGATGAAAANGGGTCATTGGTGGATGAATCGTGTATTGTNTCGGCAACCTACGNCTTTGACNNNAATNCNACNGTTGACACCTACAACTTCTGGGTGATTCGCGCACACAACGGTACGGAAACNNTGTGGAANCACTCCATCATCGTCCACAAAGACGTGCATGAAGAGGANGGGCCCTCNCCTGGTGATTGTTTTGGAGTCGGTTGCGACGTGGTTGAGCAAGAAAACGAGGTCGAAGCATCATCGGCTTCAGAGTCATCNGCCGTCTTTTTGCTCGCCGCCATCTCACTCATTGGCATGGTCGCCTTGACCATCTCAATCGTGANGGAACGGAAGGAGGATGAAACCCCATCGTTGACAAAGAGCCCCGAACNGNTTGTCATTGGACAGTTCAAGAAGGAAGAGGAATGAGTGCTGACCGACCAACCTGGCCAATGATCTGGCCTTGGAATGATGGNAAAGGAAACCGAATGCATTGGCGAGATATTCTGAATTCACGCCGCTTCTCGGTCAGCTATCTGCTGATTATCGCACTGTTGTTTGCATTGTTCGGCCTCGGGTCTCGTAATTGTCCGATACCATCTGATACAATCATCTGCGATTTCGTCATGCGGCCTTACAACCTGTTTGAAGCACCTCACATTTTCGTGTTCACTCTATTCTCCTCGTTTTGGTTCCACAACAACCCCGATCACATCCTATTGGTGGCCGCTTTGATTGTCGTCTTCCTGCAGACTGCAGAAATCCGAATCGGGGNNAAGCGAGCAATGATTGCGATGTTCAGTATACACGCTCTGGTTGTNGTGATNATGACGCTATACCTCTACATGGGTGATTACCTCAATCCAGNGGTTGATTGGTACGAATTTGGNCTCCGGGGTCGAAATTACATGGGTGGCTCAGTCGGTCTCTTCGGTGTCGGCGGAGTTTTGTTTTCACAGATCAAACGTCCAGTTGCGGGCGCCCTGTTCTATTTTGGTTTTGANTTCTGGAACGCCTACATCTACGAAGGTGCGGCGCTGTATGTCAGTATGGGGCATGTCGCCGCTTTCACGTTTGGNTTCATACTTGGACGATATTGGTTGCATCAAGACANTAAANAAATTCNAGGCGGNTGAATTAAATTGAGNCAAATCTTTCCTGNATCGAAGACCCAACTCATGTTATGTGGGTTAGGTGGNNGGAAGGAAGATGACTTANCCTTCNATGAGGGGGCATTTGGTGTCGTCAATCACCTCGATGAAGTGATTTGAAAAGAAGGATTGACGCTGACGAAGTTTGAACTTGAGTTGGTTTCGCTTTGACATGTTCTCATGGTTACATTGGCCCTGTTCCCTCATCAAAGAATCGGTTCAACCAAGGGCAGACCTTGAGAAGGTGAACCCACACGGCAAACCAATGGGGCAACGCTTTGGTCAGGCCTTCTTTCTCGTGCTCTTGATGCTCCTTACGCCTCTATCGGGTTGTTTTGGACAGCAAGATGGGGGTGGTTTGAGTTCAACCGATGATGTTGTCNTCACNCCGCCNGTNCTTACNGGTGGTGTNTTNCANGGCGTCACCATCGCNGCNGAGGTNGACCTTGCAATTTTNGTGCCNTANCTCATGCTNAACTCNGACAANGGGTTCGTNCANAATTCAACCGTCATNGACATGAAGGCTGGTGAGTCGGTCATGTTGACNTTGCTCGCCCCGCCACGAACCGATACTGCTGTGGTNATGCTCGGAGAATATGGNCGAGAGAACTGGCCCATTCGAACGATTGAGGAGTCGTGGCGTACGTGGGTTCANCGAGACGGNAACGANCGNACTGATAANCCNGGNATTCAACGAATTCCTGCAACGAATGGAACGCTGGACACNGTTCTTCCATCCAACAGCAGTGGCGGCCCGGTCCTCGCCGTACGCATACCGGTCGAACGCCCAATGGCGGCCGCTTACAGCGAAGCTGAGGGTGGACGACATTCGACGGGACTGGTGGATGGATTGAATGTTTTCAACTACATCAGCCATATGTCAGACGAAACTGCAGATCCGACCGATGCTGCTGACGGTGCTGTGGGTTATTTGGACCGATGGGCTGGTCAAGGAAATGCGGCCTACGAAGATGCTGCACAATACCTCATTGGAAATTTGGAAAGTTTTGGGTTGGAAGTCATCACCCAACGATTCACCTATGATTCCCTCATGACTGGGGCACAGAACCCTGAGGCGTACAACATCTGTGGATACCGGTTCGGTGAAATTAATCCGGATAAATGGATGGTGTTTGGAGCCCACTTTGATATCGCTCCACCGGTCAACGGGGGCATGCTCGACCCACACATCTTCGGCCGCACATACGGGACGCGAGTTGGTGCATATGACAACACTGCTGGAACCGCTATGGTTCTAACAGTGGCTGAGGCCATGGCCAATTTCAACACGCGAAACACGATGGTGTTCTGTTTGTGGTCGGGTGAAGAAGGAGGTAAGCGTGGAAGTGATTTCTGGACCGATTACTGGGTGAAAGAAGACAATCCAGACGTGGAAGTCACCAATTACGTGAATCTCGACATGGCTGGCGTCAACTGGCCCGGTGGTGGCGGCGCGCCTTGCGGTGGCAACCACGGTGGTGGTGAAGGCGGTTGCGACCCGCAACCTGCTGTCGACCCCGATGGTTATCCAAAAGACGAGGAAGTCTGGCCTATGCGCGTTTACATCGGTCCGAGCCTCGACCATGACGTCATGAACCAGCCCGGCATGGTTGGTCTGGCAATGTGGATTGGTTCCGACGCCATCGGGGTGGAAGAACAGATGTCGATGCTCATTGGAACCGACCATCCTGCCGACACATGGAAGGTGGACGATTGGATGGCAAAAGACCGGCCTGAAATCATCGTCTATGAAGACACCACGGCCCGTTCAGACCACGCCACGTTCCAAGACAATCTCGGCACGGTCACCATGGGTTTCGGTGGATTGGTTGATGGGTATTGGTGCTACCACCAAACTTGTGATACAGTGGATGAGATGATCGATTGGATGGACACCACCGGCAAGGATTACGGTGAAGAACGGTCTGGTACAAGCAACCTCGTTGATGCGCTTGACACCATCACCTGGTGGGCGACCTACTCCTTCTTCCACTTGGATGAGAACCCGGTTCGAAACGCCTACTTG
>PBXT01000101.1 GCA_002727695.1 Methanobacteriota archaeon
CTAGGATATCTGTGACATTACCAGATACTGATACCAATCCTGCACTCATCTCAAAGTCACGACTCTCGTGAGTGTCGTTAACTGTGTAGAAGGTGTTGTTACCATCGGCATAGTTCACTGTATCGAATCCTGTCTTTTCTGCAACTACTGTGTAATTGTCACGAATCGGTGCGAACAACTTCCAGACACCTTCAGAATCAGTTACTACAGTTTCATCGAAGCCATTGTCAGAAGTGATGGTTACATTAACATCAGCGATTCCTTCACCGGATGAAGGTAGGTCATCCTCGTTTAGGTCCCAGAAGATCTTACCTCCAATCAACACAGACTTGTCGATGCTCACAATTCCTGCTTCCCATGAATTGTTAACCATGCTGTCAGCAGAGTTGTAGATTCCTTCTTCAAGAGTCCAACTCTCTAATGTCTCTGTTCTGTTTAGAACCAATGTCCAGTTGCCAGGCATTAGAACTTCGCTAATCATTCCAGAATTATCGGATGGACCTAGGCTTACATTACCTAGACCATCCAAACTGACTGCAGTAATTCTAGTTGCAGTGATGTTAGAATTGGTTAGTGATTCTTGTAACTGAATGTTGACTGTCATTGCAGTCTTAGTCTTCCAGTTCAGGTCAGTCTTTGCTCCATCAACGACCAAGACATCTCTGAAGATTTCTGTTTCATTGCTGTCTGCGGTGTACTCAGCCACCTCAACATACCATTGACCATGAGGAACATATTCTGCGAAGGTTCCATTCTCATCGGTTACTAGAGGATAGAAGTCATCTCCTGCTTCGTTTCTCAACCATACGGTAGAGTTGTCCATAGGGAATCCACTTTCCATTAGAACTGTTCCAGTAACAAGGTATTCCGGCACAATCACTACATCAAGAGGGTCTCCTGAAGCAGCAAGACCGATGTCAATGCTTGGAAGTCCTGTAGAGTACAGGCGGTATTCGCTTGCGTTCTCATCACGTGGGTCATCTTCGAATAGGTCAATGATGTAGTTTCCAACAGACAAATCGACTGTTAAATCACCTGTTGTTGCATCATACATGTCTTCAGTAACTTGGACATCCATTCCGAATTCATTAACAGCTGTGATATTGAATGTAGGAGTGACTGCGGTACCATTCTCCCAAACTCCATCATCGCTAGAGTCAATGAACACTCTGAGTGTCAGTGATACGTTTGCTGGGTTTGCTACTAGAATCACCTGGTCGGTTTGGTTTGATGCATTGATTGCGACAGGTGCCACATTCATGTCAGGGTTGGAAACTGTCATTGTCCAGTCATCACCACTCAGATGCATTAGGAATGTTCCTGCTTCATCGAGTTCATCTCTCCACTCTAACCCATTAGAGTCTGTTGCGATTACTTCTGCACCTGCTGAACCAGAGATTCCATCTCCCCATGCAACACCTGAGCCGTTAACCGGAGAGTCCCTCAGCCATACAGCACCTTGGACGATGTTTGACTCGACCAAGAACAGATCTGCATCAGTAACATCTGATGCATTGTTGACAATCATGCCAGCTGTCAAAGTCTTGTCGATATTTGGAGCGAAGTCCGATGCTGTAACATGGAAAACCAAGTTTTCTGGCATTCTGAAAGCAAACGTTCCGTTTTTATCAGAAATGGACTCGAGGATTATCATTCCAGAGCGTGCTTCGACCTTTATATCCTGGGCTATATCTCTGTCTTCTTTAGGAACATCTGAAGGTTCATTGATAGAATTGCTAGAGTCTAGTAGCAAATCATTCAATCCAGGAATTGACCATATTGTACCGTTAACCCAAACGCTCACTGCGTATGACAAGTTGAGTTCTAGGTCATCTGTCGTGACTTCGACCTCATGCCATAGAACATGGGTGTCGTTTGTCTCATCAGAGATGATCCATTGTCCCATGTCGACTTCTGCGTGTACGACTCCGTTCTCATCAGAGACAGCAGTTACAGTGAACTGGTTCAAGTCTGTACTCTCTGTGTTGGTGAAGGTGATGGTTCTGTTAGCAAGGTCGATTCCTGAGCCTCCATCATCCAAGTTGATTACTACGTCTCTCTTTGTTGGCACAGAGATTGCAAGTGTTACATTCTCTGAGTCAAGTCCAACTGTAAAGTTCTCTTCAACCTCATACCAACCGTCATTGTCGATATCGACTCTCCACTGATAGAATCCTGTAGCCATTGGTCCGTAACTGAAGCTACCGTTTTCATCGGTTACAATTGAAACTGGTGCCACATCTTCTGCCAAATCGAAATCAACCAATTCAATGGTTGCGTTAGGCAACGGAGTAGGGTCTCCGTTAGTGAAGTAATCTGCATACAGAGTATCTTCGAATATCGAACCTGGCATCTTCATTTCCAAATCAGTAACAGGAGAGATTGTAATCTCAACAGGGTCAGGAAGCAAGACTTCTCTTCCATTCTCCATTACAGCAATCATGTTGTAAGTTCCCGGCATAAGTCCAGTCTTGTAGAATGAACCTGGTGCCACCATTGGTCCAGAGAAGGTTCCCTCACCAATGAATAATCCAGTACCGTTTGCAGTTCCTACTCCTTCGTAGAATCCTGTACCTTCGAATGTTTCACCATCAAGATACTTGACGACTGATACTGGTCCGTCAGCAGTCATTCTTCCGTTAGCATTCAATGTACCTGCGAACAGGTATGTGTCCGCTTCGTCTGTTAGACAAGCAATGTGTGTGGAAGTTACTGTTTCGTTATCTACCGTCTCGTTGAATGTTGGAAGAACAAATACTGTTTCGTTTCCTTCTGTTTCTTCATCACATGCAGGAGCATCGTAATCAATCCAGTTGGCTACAATCGTACCAGCACCAGTGAATGAAGCGTTAGCCGTGTATGAGCGACCGTCCAATACAGTGCGTGTGTAGTTTCCAGTGAATCCATAGACAATACCTGTGTTACCTTGAGTATCGAATGTTCCTTCAGAGGTGAAAGTTACCTCTCCAGTACCCTGAATCACTCTTGATTCATCAGCGTTGGTTGTGAACGAACCGCTAGTTGTTGTGACAGTGTAGTTGGAAGTCATATCCCAGATGTTTCTTAGAATGAAGTCCATTCCATCAAGTGCATCGCCTTCGAAGGATTCGTGGCCAGTCCAAGTGACTGTTCCTGATACACCACTGGATTCGACCTCAATGTCGAAGTCAGTGTCGATTGAAACGCCTTCTTCTCTATCAGCTTGTGCGCCTGTGATGTTTTGTGTAACTTCGCCCATCCAAGACATGTTTGCAACCTTACCTAGTAGGGCTGTGATCAAGTTTGTCTCACGGTCATCGTTGGTTTCAACAGTCAAGTCCCCAAGGCCTGATGCATATTCACCGGTCTTGATTACATCCTTAGCATCGACATCATCGAAGACACCCGCATATGCGGACACACGAATCTTTCCTGCAGGAACTGTGTAAGACCACTCGCCGTTTTCATCAGCGTCTGTGTAACCGATTGGAATCCAATATGTGTCTTCATCCAAGTCTGTTTCACCCTCACCAGAGAATGCATCTCTCTCGATTAAGATTCTCACATTTGGCAGAGGTTGTCCATCATCAGACATTGTGACGGTACCACCGACNTCAACTCCAGGATAGTACTTCAAAATCTTGACCATAGTGTTAGCTTGGCCTAGAGTATCGAACTCATTCTCAGCGTTGTACCAGTTTGCGATTACAAAGTGGTTCATCATTGCACCAGGCAATGGCACTGCATTTGTCATGATTGAGTTCGGAGTTCCTGATTGACCGAAGTGTTGACCTGGCTGTTCAGTTGTTGCGAATCCTAGTGAAGATGCGCCGTAACCGACGTAGGTTCTAGCCAGCATTGTTTCAAAGAACGCAGGAGTGTGGTCGACTCTGATGTCAACTAGACTCAACGGGTCAAAGGTCGCACCCGATTGTTGATTCAATACATCCTTGCGCATTTCCTCATCGAATTCTTCACGAGTCATTTCGTCATTGAATTGTCCTCTGGAAGTCATGTAGACTTCATCCATGAACGTGCCAAAGTCTTGTCCAGAAAGAATAGTTGGTGCTGCGAAAATACCTGTTGGGCTTCCACCGCTGTATTCGGAACTGTACATACCTGCACGAGGATATAATCTGTGGTCGATTGCGAAGTATCTAATTTCGTGGTCTCTGGTAATCATTTCACCAGGTGCACCTTCGTAATCTTGTACGCTGTATACATCGTTGTTTGAGAGGTCTACNTACAGAGAGTGCAATTCCTCGCTTTCAAGTGAAGATGTTAGCATCTGAGTGATTAATGCAATTCCTGCATTCGCTCTGTGAATACCTGTGCTTACCGAGTCGTACTCTTCAATCAAGTCNGAGGTGTACCAATAATCTCCAAAGATGTAGTGAGTGTTATTGGTTTCAGTATCNGAAGCAGCACGAATGTTGTTGTTGAATACTGGCTGAGCCTCATCCAANTGAACGAAAGCNTAGTCACCTACACATTCAGCACCNGAAGGACAAGCGATTGCTTCTCCATTCTCATAGACCTTGTAGTAGGTCTGTGGGTCTGCTCCAAATACACCATCTTCAATCAANCGNCCTTGTGCCATAACGACATCGCCATTGACTTGAGTAACCTCGAACGAGCGCTCGATAACTCCATCAGCATCCATATTGGTTTGGATCTTGACGAATTCTGATTTTTGCTCATCTGTCAAATGGTTTCCTAATGAGTTCAGGAAAGAGTTTGTGTGTACCCTTTCACCGGTTCTTGCCTCATTGTATGATAGGTCCGCCTCGGATAATCTCCAGATGAACATAGCTGCCAAGTCGTCTTGGCTTCTTGCTAGAAGCATGTTACCAGTTGCNGGAATACCGGACTGGAAGTTNTCAGAAACTGACGGGTGGTCACCGGTTTCTAATGCTTGGAAACCATAATCCCACCATGATACAAACGCTGGACGGTCGGAGTATGGTTGGTCTGTGTCTTGATTCTTCAGCCAATCATACGCCATGTTCCAACCTCTGTCATTGTAACCAGAACCAAATGAACCTAGATAGAATCGAGAATTATCATCATACTCAGTATCATCTAGGATAGAGAAACCGAAATCATTCCATCTTAGAATATCTGGAGCAATGTTGTAGATTGTTTCATCCATCTCTGCTTCATGTCTCGAAGAGGATGGCATTGCAGCATCGATACCGTAACTTGCATGCTGGCTGATCAACATCAACAACACAAGTCCAATAGCGCTGAATTGTGGAGTTCTCCAAACTGCCTTGCGGGCATTGCTGATTCTCTCGCCAGGAGTTCTGATACCCATTCTTCTCCAGGAGCGAGCCATGTTACTTGCACCGCTTGCGCTCCANAGGGTNACNATACCCCAAGCGCCCATTACTGCCATAGCAGGAGCAGCGTTGAACAGGAATCTTCCTGCGGACCAAGCCATGTAAGCGGCAACGATAACCCACATTCCTAGAATCAGTTTNGTCTGACTCTTCTTGACAATACCGTCCCACAATGCAATGATACCCATGACAATTGCTAGAACGAATACAATCGGTCCGAAGGATGCGAACAACTGTCCACGGCTTGGAGCACTTGCTTCAGCAATTGTTCCGAAGATTTTGTTCTTAGTGAAGTATCCCGAACCAGTAGTTAGGATTTCCCAAGCATTGGACTGGTCGGTAATTTGCAAGATGTANAGGACTACACCAAACACAATTCCACCAGTGAATAGGGAACCTAGGACGAGTAGCCAAGGCTTGTCACGGAATCCGGTTGTAATCCATGCAATTGCAACAGTGAACAATGTGATGAATAGTAGTGGAGTCAATCCTGTTGAGTTCAAAACTAGGTTCAACTGTGGGTGTGCGTAGAATGGTAGAACCATGATGAAAATAGTTCCCAACATCATGATGTTCAAGGCTGATAGGATTGTGCTGTCCTTTCTTCTAAACATGTTCATAGCAACTTGTACGAAGTATGCAAGGAAGATAATTGCAGGACCGTATACGAAACCTTTCCATCCAAGTGCGACGAGACTGAAACAGACACCTGCTGCAATAGCATTAGCAGAAGCCTTTCTGCGCTGCTTGAATACTTCAGAAAAAGCCTTGATGATTCCAGAAGGNTATGCGTTTGTGTATCGAGATAGACGCTCATCTCCACCAGCCTTTACTGCACGCAGATAGAACATGAATGCAGCAGTTAGGAAGAGTAGCACGTATGAATCGTGGTCAGCCATAGCCCATGTCGACTTTTGGACGTGGGTTGGCATGAATGCGATTAACCAAGCAGCGATTACACCAGCTCCCTTTCCGAAGTTGTCCTTCGCAATTGCAGCCATAGGGAACACGATTAGCGCACCGAATACTGCAGGTAGAGCAAGCATAGCATACCAAACAGATGCATCAGATGAAATTCCAAGATTTGTTAGAAGCATTGCAACCAGAGCCATTGACCAAGAGAACAATGGCGGACGAGGGTTGATTCCTCCAACCGGGTAGTTTCTGTCAGCATCCCAAATCAAGTGTGCATTTTCTGCGATGACATAGTCAACAACACGCTTCATGTACCAAGGGTCAGAACCTCCAGTAAGGTCCCAGGATTCCAATCCTGCTGAGTTCATTGAAGGAACAAAGTACCACTGAACTCTGATTGCTAGAGCAACAAGGAAAGCNGTGAATGTCATAATTCCTGCCCAGTGGTTAGACCAGAACACACGGGCCTGACTTGGCTCGTGCAATTCTCTATTCATCCATCCACCGTAATCTTCGTGGGTTGCGAACCAGTAGATTAGAACTCCAATGAAGAAGGTAATTCCGAACCAAATCCAAACAGCCCAACTTCCTTCGAANCTTTCGCTAGCCCAGTGATTGGANTCATACAGCGATGAAACGATGTAAAGAATCCACATTGAACCGATGAACAGTGCACGTGTGAACCATCTTTCAGCGCACATCCATGCACATGACAATGCAACTATTCCAGTTAGTGCTGCAGGCCAGAATCCAATGTATCCGTGATACCCTTCTTCGGACCAAATTGCTAGAATGTCCATATCTCCAAGNGTGTTGAAGTAAGCCATGATTGCAATGTGAGTTGCTGCCCAAACAGCCAGTGCGATCTGTAGAGGTAGCGTTGCTTTGTTCCATGCACCATCGATTGGCTTGATGTAACCAAACCAGCCCTTGTCTGTTGCAGGAGTTAATACTCCACGNAATAATACTGCGGCTAATAGACCGAGAACCACGAAGATTCCAAGGGTGTTGAAGAAGACAAATCCAGTTGCCTCCTGCCATGCAGATGTTCTNATGTACTCTTGTCCCTCCAGTGTGTAAAGTTTGGTTTGTGTATCAGCAAAGTGTGCTGCTGCAACGATAGCGGTCCACAGTCCTGTGAATCCGAAAATCATCACTGTGTTCCATTCATGACGTCCATTGGAGTCCAATAGATATCCTCCAAACATAACGATGAAGAAGATCAAACCAAGGAAGTTTGAATCCATGTACATCGAAACTCCTTCAGCAAGAACGAGTGATACAACAAGGGTAGCGAGGGAAANAGCTGCGCCTTGATGGATGATTTCGAATTCTTTCATNNCACGTGGTGCCATACCAAGTACGGCTGCAATTGCAATTACAGCGTATGGTTCCAAATCGTTCATCTCAAGACCTAGACCGAAGTCTAGACCGAAGTCAGCAAGGAGTGCAACCAAAATTGCAAGAGGTGCAATTAGCCACCCCATTGCGCTTTGCGCTCCAAAATTACCGTCGTTTTGTGTCGACATTGTGTTTCCCTCTAGTTTTCTAGGTGCAGCCTAAAGGCTGTAGCATTGCGGCCACTTGAGACCCCTTTTTATGCGTTGCCTATTAGCATTCCAGAACCATTAATTTGGCTGGTCCAAAAAACGCCATACTGCAAGCCTGTTTTACAAATACTTCTCATAGTGCCCTGTGGCCTATATCTCGCCTGTAATGGGAGCCGGACAAATCAATCTGTTCAATCAAGGCGTAAGCCTTGTCAGCAGCATCTTGAAGACTGTCTCCCAAACCTGTGCAAGAAAGTACTCTTCCACCATTGGACAAAAGTTGACCATTTTCGACCTTAGTTCCGGCATGATTGACCCATGAATCCGGGGATGAATCAGGTACATTGGAAATTGACCTACCCTTCTCGACTGAACCCGGATAATTCTCTGCGGCAAGAACAACTGTCATTGCATGCTTATCGTGGAACTGAGCGTCATATGATGCAAGTTCATCTCTCGATGCTGCACCCAACATTTCCCCCAAATCTGATGCGATTAGAGGGATTGTGATTTGACACTCAGGGTCACCAAATCTTACATTGAATTCTACAACGTATGGATCGCCATGCTCATCAATCATCAATCCAACATAAAGAACCCCTCTGTATGGCACTCTGCGACTTGAGAGGTCGTTATGCATAGGCTCAACGATTCTTTCAATCGTCTTTGATTTGACCTCATCGTTGTAGACTGGAGCTGGAGCATAAGCGCCCATTCCTCCGGTGTTTCTACCCTTGTCACCTTCGAATTCTCTCTTGTGGTCTTGACTTGCTGGTAGGCAGACATAGCCGCTTCCATCCATGACAACTAGCATACTTGCTTCCTCTCCAGGGAGGAATGCTTCGAGTAAAACTTGACCGTCGCTTTGGATTGATTCTTGAATGAATTGCTTAGCCTCTGTACGGTCTTCAGTGACTACAACACCTTTTCCTCCGGCCAAAACATCTCTCTTTACGACCCAAGGATTTCCTGAAAAATCATCTAGTGCGGCATCGATATCACTATCTTTCCCTAAAACATGGAAATCCGCAGTTGGGACTCCATTCTGCTTCATGACCTGCTTTGCGTGTAATTTGCTACCTTCTAGTCTGGCTAGAGCAGCAACTGGGCCAAAGCATGGAATATCCATCTTTGCAAGTTGGTCTGCTAATCCCTCACACAATGGAGCTTCAGGTCCAGCCACGACAAAATCAACTTGCAATTGGAAAGCAAGGTGAATCAAGTCAGATACATCGCTGAAGGCATGATTTGTTGCTATTTCAGCAGTTCCTGCATTACCCGGAGCGCAGTGAATTTCATCAACAGAAGGACTTCTTGCTAGGCCCAAACATAGTGCATGTTCACGGCCACCGCCACCGACAACCAAAACCGACATTCCTGCCATGTTCGCTCCATCGATGATAGGCTCATAAGCCCATCGTGAAGTGAAAAAACGCCATTGAGTTCAAAGGCCTAATCTTACACCACTAAGTTATGGCAGATTTCAATGTCTTTGAAATGATGTTGTTCACACTTTGGATTTATCTCCCAGGATTCTTAGTCAATACTTTCGCAATGATGTGGGGAAAGTGGCTACCAAAGACTGGTTATGGCCCATGGCCAATCGACGGAGGAAGGATGCACAAAGATGGAAACCGACTACTTGGTGACGGAAAGACATGGAATGGATTGATCGGTGGTTCATTGACCAGCGGATTACTGTGTTACTTAATGACGATGGTTCCAGAAAATTGGATATTTATCTCCCCAACTGAAGCAGCTACTGGATGGGCTGCAAGCGCATTTGTACTCGGCACTTTCTTGGGATTCACAAGTTTAGTTGGCGACTCGACCGGGTCTTATTTCAAGAGACGTAAAGGCATGAAGAGAGAAGGGGATGTTTCCAGCAAAGCACCTCTTCTCGACACTCTTCCATTCGCGATATCTGTATTCGTATTCGGGCAATTATTCTTGACAGGTTCAGCCCACGGGGATAGAGAATTGATTGTCCCAATGGTACTGCTTGTGGTAATCACGCCAATTCTACATCGCTCATTCAACCTCATCGGTTACAAGATTGGATGGAAAGATGTGCCGTATTGATGATAATGTCGGGGTATGATTCATTTGCTTGTTTAGTAGAGCATGTAACATGCGAAGAGCACTGCTACTGTCTCTAATCATCTTACTAAGCCAGCCATTTGTCTCTGCAACTGATATTACTGCAGATTCTGAAGAAGATTCCAGTGGAACTCTTTCTGGAACATATACCGTTTCAAATGGAGCAACATGGACTGTTTCTGGAGATTATGAAATCGCAGAAAATACTGCTATAATCATCGAAGAAGGAGCAACCATGGTAGTGTCAGGATCAATGGATGCAGTGGCACCTCCAAAGCTCAATCTTGCAGGAACTGCTAATGTTCATGTCCCAGTTGGGTTCATTGGAGAGACTGGTGTTCTGCGAATTGATTTCGCTGATGAAGTACTCTACGGTATTGATATCGAGATTAACAATGAATCAACTACTAATTGGACTGGAACCCAATTCGATTGGAATGGCGATTTAGATGTCGAAAATGTAACTGTAAACATTACAACACATCCGTTCCAAATTTCTTCAATCAGCACAATTACACTATCTGCGCAGGGTGTAACCCCTGTAATGTTGGAAGCTGATGAGTTATCAGGTGATGGCACTTCTCTGGTAATTCCTGACAGAAACAATGCTTGGAGCATAGATGTGCAAGGGACATTAATTGTTACTGGTTCAATATTCGGCGCGGGAATTTCTTGCCATGGTACATGCACACTAAATGGTGCACAAATGACTAGCACAGGTCCGATTGAAGTTATGGGATCAATCAGTGTCACGGATTCTTCATTGTCAGGAGGAATCAGTGATGAAGACATCATTATCTGGGACGATGCAACCATAACTTGGACCAATT
>PBXT01000102.1 GCA_002727695.1 Methanobacteriota archaeon
TTGCTTGTGCAGTTGCCATCAAATCATCTGTTGTGTAATATGGTCCTCCGAGATTAACACTGACCATAGTTGGAGGAGAATTGTCGCTACCAATTGTGATGTTTTGTGTTGTAAACCAATCGCTGTCTACCTCTCCATCATTGACTCTGATCTTAGCATACCAAACATCCCCATCTCGAATTGCAACAGAAGGAATTGTTGTATCTCCATCAAATGCTGAAACCTTGGAACCATCTACATACCATTCTGTATCGCTGACTGTTACAACATCATTATCTGCATCCGAAGATAGGTGGATTAGCGTTAAATCGTCCGATTCCAATGCATCTGTTGGAGTAATTTCTGCGGAATTAACGAAAGGAATTGAGTTCACAACTAGCAGATTGGAAGAGTGAACAGGGCTTCCATCATCAGTACCATCGCTTGGGGTTACCGTGACATTCCATGACTCGCCCTTGCTAGTCAGAGATGATGGGGCTGTCATTTGGTCGTTCCTTGAAGACTCCAACACTCCATCCTTGTACCATCTAATCTTCGTTCCTGATTCTGAATCGCCATCTGAATCTTGGAAAGTATATGTCAATGTCAGAGTATCAGTAGTTACAGGATTTGTTGGAGACAATTGAACATTGGTTACTGATGGAGGATTATTTGGCGCAGGCCCCGATTCTGGTACAGTAATTGTTGTAGTCCCCCATGCATCTCCGTTATTCCCACTTGCACCGTTTGCTGTCATTGCAGCGAGATTGAATTGAGCTGTTCCAGATCCCGACGAGGGTGCTGTCCAATCGACACTCCAGCTCCTGTAACTGCTAGTGGTATGAGTGGCACTATTTTGTGCGCTGTTAACTTTCACAGCCATAATTCCGACTCCTCCGGTTGATAGAGTTCCTTTGTTGACATCCAGGCTAAAACCACCTGCGCTACCGGAAACTCCTCCACTAACTGAGATGGAGAGGGTGTATGTTGAACCCGGTGTGTAAGACGAAGGTTGGCCCGTCATGGAGGCTGTCGCACTACCACCATAGTGGCAGCCACATCCAGTACCGCTAGAGAATTTACCTCCGCTATTTCCCAGAGAAGTAGGTACTAGTGATACTAACATCAAGGTGATAATCAGTATAGAGATACTCTTCAAGCGCATGCTTTTGCTAAATTTGTGGCCTTTTTAGTTTCATGTGTTCGCCGTCAGAACTCGAAAAGGGTCTTGGGACCCTTTCTTGGTTCTGAAATCTGAGAAAACAATTTTTCTTCGCTCCAGACTTCAACATTGAGAGATTCTGCTTTTGCTAATTTGCTACCTGCTTTCTCTCCTGCAACCAACACACTGAGATTTCCACTTACACTACCTACTACTTTACCACCCGCATTTTTGATAGCGAGTGCAATTTCTTTCCTTGGACGGGATAGTGATCCTGTTATGCAGAATGATTTACCATCGAAAACCCCGCTAGCAGATTCTGCTTCATNGGTTATGGTGATTATTTCTGAAAGTTCGTTAATTAAATCACGACGCTTGGAAATGCCGTTCCTGAATATTGTTGCAACCTTCTCACCAATCCCATCGATTGTGGTTAGTTCCTCGATTTCTCCCTCATCGACCCAGTGCAGTAATTTTTCAATTGACGTGAAATGCTGNGAAATTGTTGTTGCTACTTCCGGACCTATCCTTTCTATTCCTAAGGCATGGAGGAATTTTGCAAGATTAAGTGTTCTTGTTCTCGATAGTTCATCCAGAACGTTATACGCACTTTTGTCGCCCATTCTTTCTAGGTTTGATATCTGAGAATGGTTCAAGCGATACAAATCAGCTATTGATTCTACTAAGNCGTTATCAAGCAGGGCTTCAATCAATTTTTCACCGATACCATCCATCTCCAAAGTCCTACACCAATAGGTCAGAGCCCTCGCTGTTCTTGCATCACATTCTAGAGCAATACAACGCAAAAATGCGCCTTCCATAACGAGATCTCTACTACACGCTGGGCATTCATTTGGAATCTCAATGTCTTGGAATGTTAAATCGCCACTGAATTGAGTGCCGTCTGCGTGGAACCTTCCTTCCAAATCTGCCTGTGAAGCTTGGCCTANGTTCTCAATGATTTTCGGAATAACATCTCCTCTTCGAGTAATTTTGACTTTGTCACCAACTTTGATCCCTAGTCGCCCTACTTCGCCGACATTATGCAGTGTGACATTTTCAACAGTAACTCCACCAACCATTTGTGGTGCAATCCTTGCAACAGGAGTTACTGCTCCGGTTCTCCCGGTTTGCCAATCAACATCAAGGAGGACAGAAATCGCTTCTTGTGAAGGGAATTTCCATGCTAGGGCCCACCTAGGATGGTGGGCTGTCATGCCTAGATTTTCTCGCTGTTCTAAGTCATCTAATTTGAAAACTATACCATCGATTTCAAACTCATAAGACGAACGCTTAGCACTCCATTTAGTGGTATACTCAATCATTTCTTTTTGTGGCGCCTCTGAATCAAAAATTTCCCAGGGAGCCGGTTCTATTCCTGCTTCTTGCAACCAGGACAGTAGTTCACTATCATTCACAGCTTCAGGACTTTGATTTGGAAANTTCACATCATATGCACAGAACACTAAGTCTGATGCATCTGCCTTTCCGTCACCATGCTTTTGCCTGAGGGCGCCAGAACATAGATTGCGAGGGTTTGGAGAAACATCTCGATACTTTTCTTCAAAAACAGCCAATGGCATAACAACCTCTCCACGTACATGGCAATCGATTGCCATGTTCAATCTAGTTGGAACGTTCGCCACTAATTTAGCATTCAGTGTAACATCTTCGCCTCTTTCTCCACTACCTCTAGTAGCTGCTCGGTGAAGGTTTCCTGCCACATATTCCAGCGATAATGCTGATCCGTCCAATTTCGGTTGCGCAAGATATCTCTTGCCGCCGAAGGTTGATTGTGTCACGAAGTGAATGATATCCTCGTCTGAAGTTCCCTTATCCAAGGAACGCATTGGAAACATGTGCTCAACTTTGACTGTTCCAGGGAGTGGTTCCGGGCCTACTTCATGTAATACGGCATTACCTGAGTCCAGTCGTTTTAACTCATCCCATAGCGCATCAAATTCAGCATCGGTTATTTCTGGTGCGGAATGATTGTAGTACAATTCCCGATGATACCTCACCGCATCGGCCAGATACTTGATTCGATCTTCTCCGGCCATGAATATACACCTATGCCAATGGCTATCAATGTCACGAAAATTGTAGTCCTAAAAGTTCGACATCTGGCAAAGGACAACGCGTCATTATCGCATGTTTTAGTATGCGAATGTGGATTTCTGCAACAACATGAACTACGCACTGGAACATATGGCCCGCATGGACATTATTGTCATCATCTGACCAACAACAGTGAATATGCGTGAACGCTGTTCCATCTTGTTTCCTAGCGATATTTCCTGACAAACTAACCAATTCTGAAGGTGGGTCCAGTTGCCTGCGAATATACACTCCATCCTCATTCATGTAGCCGTATAGAGTGTCTCTAGTCCTTCCGATTCCGCTAGTTATTGCTGCTGCGTCAAACCCAACTTCATCTGCAAGGCGTTGAAGTGAAGCATGGATTTCATCACCCGAATCGATTCTGACAAACAGGTCCTCGCCGCTACGCGTCCATTCCATGTTCTATCCGATTGGACGGGGCTCAATTATGGTTATCTCGAAAATGAATGGTGCTTTCAAGACGAGCATTCTCATACTGAATCCCCGTGGCGTAAGTATGAGTGAGGGAGGGCCGTTCAGAAGATTGCTGAGATATATGGCCCCGCACAAGGGAACAATCCGTCTTGCAACGCTATGTTCTGTCCTNAACAAAATTTGGGATTTGGCTCCACCGTTACTAATAGGGCTGGCTGTAGATGTAGTCGTACAACGTGAAGAGTCGTTTCTGGCTGGATTTGGGGTTGTAGATGCTTGGCATCAGTTGATTTTACTCTCAGTTCTGACATTCATTATCTGGGGACTAGAGTCCTTGTTCGAGTATTTTTACGGCATTTTATGGAGAAATCTTGCACAAACCGTACAGCATGAGTTGCGCCTTGAGACCTTCAGTCACGTGCAAAAACAAGGCATGGGATGGTTCGATGAAAGACAGAAAGGAGATGTTTTGGCGATTCTAAATGATGACATAAATCAATTAGAACGTTTCTTAGACAAGGGTGCAAATGACCTTCTACAGGTAACAACTACNGTAATTGTTGTAGGTGCAGTATTCCTTGCAATTTCGTGGAAGGTCGCTTTGTTTGCAGTTCTACCGATTCCAATAATCATCTGGGGTTCTTTCCTTTACCAAAGAAGTCTAGAGCCAAGATATGCCGAAGTTCGTAATACTGCAGGTCGATTGAATGCTCTTCTAGAAAATGATTTATCCGGAATGTCTACGATTCAATCCTTTACGGCTGAAGAAAGAGAATTGAAGCGCGTAGAGGATTTGAGTAATGAATACAGAAATGCTAACAAGAAAGCNATCAAACTCTCTGTAGCATTCGTTCCNATGATTAGAATGGCNATTCTTTGNGGNTTNACNGCAACANTACTACTNGGAGGATGGCTTACTCTGGAAGGTGTTCTTGCTATAGGAGCATACTCCGTTCTTGTGTTTATGACACAGAGATTATTGTGGCCGTTAACTCGCTTAGGAGAAACCTTTGACCTGTATCAGAGAGCCATGGCTTCCTCGACTAGGGTACTTGATGTCCTTTCTTCACCTACTGAAATCATCCAGGGAGATTTCACACCTGCTGATGATGACATATCTAGTTCAGACATCGAACTAAATGATGTCTCCTTCGCATACACAGGCAGAGAGAATGTGTTTGAAAATCTCAATCTAACCATCAAATCAGGAGACACAATAGGGATTGTAGGAGCTACCGGTTCAGGGAAAACAACACTGATTAGATTGTTACTAAGATTTGCAGAACCGAAGAATGGGCAAATAAAATGGGTTGGAAAATCTCTCCCAGAGTGGGACCTTGAAAAATTGCGCTCATCTATGTCATTGGTAGATCAGCACATCACATTGTTTCCAACCACGATTTTAGAAAATGTCCGATATGGGAATCCAGGAGCAAGTGACGAGCAAGTAAAGGCGGCAGGATTAGTTGCTGAAGCCACTAGTTTCATCGAAGATTTGCCTGACGCCTGGGAGACTTTGGTGGGTGAAGGCGGTCACAGATTATCTGGCGGTCAGAGACAACGGTTGGCAATTGCTAGGGCTGTTCTGAAAGATGCTCCTGTTCTCATTTTAGATGAAGCAACCTCTGCAGTAGATAATGAAACTGAAGCAGCTTTGCAAAGATCAATCAACAAAATCTCTAGCGGCAGAACGGCTATAATTATCGCCCATCGACTCTCAACAATTAGGAACGCTGAACGAATAATTGTGTTAGAAAATGGAAGAATTATTGAAGACGGAGACCACGAAGAGTTGGTCGCTAAACGGGGTACGTACGCTCGAATGTGGGCAGTTCAAACTGGAAAAGTCGTTTGAAATTTAACTGGTAAGAAAAAATACAGTCTATTATATACCGATAGAATCAGGGCTATTCGATGAATAAATCTACACTAACTAGAACATCATGCCTGACACTGGTGGGAGCACTAAGCCTACTAACCCTTAGTAGCGTGGCTGCTAGCGGACATAGCACAACCGGAATGCTGAAAGAAACCGACATGGTCGGTGTATCCTTCTGGATTGCAACTGCTATGATGCTAGCATCTACTGTGTTCTTCATCTTAGAAAGAAACAACGTAGCAACAAAGTGGAAAACATCCATGACCGTCGCAGCACTGGTTACTGGTATCGCATGGTACCACTACACCTACATGCGCGAGCACTGGATCGCAACCGGAGAGTCTCCACTAGTTATGCGTTACATCGACTGGTTGATCACAGTACCTCTACAGGTATCTGAGTTCTACCTAATTCTAGCAGCAATCGGTGCAGCATCTGCTGTACTATTCTGGAGGCTTTTCGGAGCATCCATCGTTATGCTAGTTGCTGGATTCTTGTCTGAAGCAGACATCGATGCAGTCGATGGAATGGAGTGGCCTCTGTTCATCGTTGGATGTCTAGCATGGGCATACATCATCTACGAACTATGGGTCGGAGAAGCAAAGGAGAAGGTCGGAGAAGCAAGCGAAGGTACACAGTTCGCTTTCAAGGCAATGGCTGTTATCCTAACAATCGGATGGGCAATTTACCCATTGGGTTGGATCATGGGACAAGATGCTGGTGACACCGGTATCGACCGCTTGAACATACTATACAACATCGCTGACGTAGTCAACAAGACTGCATTCGGTATGATGGTTTGGTATGCAGCAACCATGGACACCAAAGCTTCCTCATCCGAGGAATGAAATCACTCTTCTTCTTGAAGAATTGTGACTATCAGATTTGCTGCTATATCT
>PBXT01000103.1 GCA_002727695.1 Methanobacteriota archaeon
AACACTGGTACGAACCTAAACATTTCAGCAACGCTTGGAAATTTGGTTTATCTGAATGTTACCAATGAAGGTAGCACTGATTTTGACACTGATTTTGCTTGGCTGTTTACTGATGGGGGTTCACCAATAAATCTCTCAGACGGACATGAAGGATATCAACCAACTATCATTTTCCCTGGAGAGACTTTCCAATTCTACTACGACAGCGGGGCNCAGNCNACNGNTNCTCGCCTNGCTNTNACCATTGACGGCCAGACNAAGGCAGCAANAGTTCTNTGAGGNTTTACTATGGCTGACGGTGGTGCTAGTTCGATGATTTTGCTCGTNACATCTCTATTGATTAGCGGTGCAGCATCGGTTGTACTCCTAGATTCATGGGGCGACCTTGCAGTAGCGACCGGTACAAATGCTAAGGGCAAGGCCGCTGATGCAGAAACCGATGTCTCCTTCAGTGGAGACAGAGGTGACGTGCTTCTGGACACATCTGGTGCTAACCAGGAAATCACCTTGTATTTCCAAAATACCGGTTCAAGAACACTTGACAAAGACTCATTTTCAATATTCGTTGATGGAGTAGCAGCCGGAGTGGTAGGCGCTTCAACACTATATCCTGCTAATGGAGTATGGGCTACAGATTACGTCATGGAAGTGACNGTATCTGATGCGAGTTTCAATTACGCTGACAATGATTTGGCAACTGTGACAATAATCGTCCAATCCACNGCTGGTGACGGAGTTAAAGGNACNGATTCTGAAACTGCGGAGGTGAGGCTGAGTGTTTGATGACNCACCAAAGCCCGTAGAGGATGGATACGAATTCACNTTGGAACAAGACAGCCTTGCAAACGCAATGGGCGCTCGNCTACCAAATAGAAGCCTGTGGATGGTTCAGGGCGAAGTTGGAAGCGGNAAATCACTAGTTAGTCAAAGGCTAATCTATGGATTATTAGANAACGGTTCCAAGATTCTAGTAGTTACTACCGAATTAACTACTCGTGGCTGGATTGAGCAAATGGAATCCATTGGTTATCCGGTNACAGATTACATCGCATCNGGGATGNTGATGGTATTCTCNAGATTCGGTGTTATCGCNGAGGCAAAGGAAGGNGTCGACTTGTTNGACGTCTTNGAATCCGATGCGGTCGAAAAGGCAGATGTTGTTGTGNTTGANTCAGCATCTNCANTGATNCCNGAAGGNNTNGAGCCTTCNCAATATCTTNCTACATTACAGAAGCTGCGAAAGNTTTGCAGCGAATCACGCTCNCTATTNNTAACNGTNGATCCAACNGAAATGGATGGCAAATTNCTNCACAAATTACGNTCATCATGTGAAGTTNTACTNGANCTGNATGCAGGTTTCGTNGGTGGAGAAATNAAGAGAACAATCGTAGTTACTAGATTCCTCCGCGCTGCTGGCCCGGTTCAAGCAAGCGTTGGATGGCGTGTTGAGCCATACATGGGCTTCATCGTGGACATTACGGCGGTGAGCTGATGGATGAGGAACTTAAATTCCAACGTGGCGACCTAGAGTCCGTAATGGCTGCCCACCCACACGTAGCTCAGTGGGTACAAGATTTCGAAGCCAAGTACGGCAGTAGGCCATACTATTACGGGCCACTAGACAGGGATGCTCGCAAAGTTGAGCCAATGAATCTAATCTATATCACCAAAGAACCAATCTTTGTCCACATGTATCGTCCAGTTGATGATGATGGCTCCGAAGGTCAGACACTCTGGTTCGGTCTTGAGCCTCAACTGACCGATGAAGAAGAAAACATTCGAAGAACACTGATTGAAGTTCTTCTGCAAGANGCTCCAAGCGCACCTACATTCACCACTGATGACGAGTTCGAAAATATTCTATCTGGTATGATTGATAGATACACAATTCTAGATTCAGAAGCAAGAGGTTCTGTACGCAGACAAGGAAGAATGTGGGAAGTTCTTGGAATGGACGACAAGAGAATCGTCGTAACCAAGGAGCAAAGAGACAGGCTGAGATATACGATCATTCGTGATTTGATTCGCAATGGTCCTCTTGAGCCACTTCTTTCTGATGAGATGCTGGAAGATATTCACTCTGTGGGACTGAAGCACGTTCACATGGACCACAAGGTATTCGGGATGGTNACCTCCAACATTCGTTTCCGTGAGAGAGATTTGCTGGCAAGATATCTCAGAGCAATGTCTGAGCGTATCGGTAGACCGGTATCGGATAACAAACCGATTATCGATGGTGCACTCTTAGATGGTTCTCGTATCAATATCATATTCTCTGACGACGTTTCTATGCTGGGACCTTCATTCACCATCAGAAAGTTCGCTGAAGAAACAATTTCTATCACTCAATTAGTACAATGGGGTACTATGAGTGCACAAGTTGCAGCATACATATGGATGTGCCTAGAGTACGGAATGTCTGTATTAGTGAGTGGAGAAACAGCATCTGGAAAGACCACCACTTTGAATGCGATTCTTCCTTTCATCGACCACAATGTCAAGATTTACTCAGCGGAAGATACGCCTGAAGTGAAGGTAAGGCACAAGATTTGGCAAAGACTGGTTACTCGCGATTCAAAGAATGAGGAAAGTAGAGTCGAGATGTTCGACTTGCTGAAAGCAGCTTTACGTTCCCGTCCTCGTTACATCATCATTGGTGAAATTCGTGGTGTAGAGGGTGCAACCGCATTCCAGGCTATGCAGACAGGTCACCCTGTTATTGCAACATTCCACGCATCTTCAATCGTAAAGATGATTCAAAGATTCACCGGTGACCCAATCAATGTTCCAATCCGTTTCTTCGACAACTTAAACTTCGCAATTTTCCAAGAAGTAGTAGAGTTGAATGGCGGTATTGCTCGACGTATTACTGGAATTGACGAAGTAATTGGGTACAACAAACATAGTGATGGTGTCCTAACTAGAGGAATGTTCGAATGGGACCCAATCAAGGATAAGCACTACTTCCGTGGTATGTTCCAATCGCATCTATTAGAGAATAAAATTGCAGCATTAGCTGGGTTTGAAAATAAGAGAGATGTATATGATGAAGTAATGCGTCGAACTGAAGCAATTCAGACAATGGTCGATAGAGGATTAACTCATTATGATGACGTATTCGATCTACTGAACCTCTACTACAATGGCGGTTGGGATGCATTCCGCGCTGCAATTGATACATGGGTTAGCATTACTGAACGCTGAAATTGGAGATGATTAGATGGAGCGAATGGCGACATGGCAGATTGCTCTGCGTCGCCTAGAGATGCCAGTTCCTCGTTTCCTCTTTGCATTCGTATTACCAGCAGCATTGGCAGGTTTAGTCTCAGCAATTTTGCTAATTTGGCTAACAGGTGGGTTTTCAGAAGGTGGATTATTTGCAGGATTTACTGGCGTATTCCTGATTATTCTGCTACCTCTGTTAACTGGAGGTGCAGCAATTTACTTCCCTATTCTCGAAGTAAATCGTTCAGCGATAAAAATCGAGAAAGAGATGCACATGTTCATCACCAGAATGGGAATTTTATCCCTTGGTGAAGTTGGAGCAGACACTATTTTCGACATACTGCGCCAAATGAAAGACTACGGCGAACTGGCTCAAGAAGTTAAGCGAATTGAGACTCTTGTAGACAAATGGCACACCTCTTTACCAGAAGCAGCAAGAATTGTCGCTCAACAATCACCTTCCCCTCTTTGGACAGATTTCCTTGACAGAATGGCGTTCTCCATTGAAGCAGGTCAGCCTATTGATGCCTTCATGCGTGCTGAGCAAGAGACAGTAGCTGAACAGTACAACACTCTCTATGACACAAGACTAGAGGGTGTTGACACTCTAAAGGAGATTTATGTCTCGCTTGTATCTGCTGGATTATTCGGTCTAGTGGTTGCAGGTATCCACTTGGTACTGTTCGAAATTGGTAATGGCAGTAGTGCAACACCAATTGAATTGGCCACTAGAATCCGATGGTTATTGCTTGCAGGATTCCTGTTTGTCATCATTCAAGTGGGTGCCTTATTCGCCTTTAGAGCCACAATTCCCGATGACCAAACTTTCGCCCGTGATGAATTTGAGACGCCATTCAGGTTGTTGTTTAGACAAACCTGGTTGGGTGCAGGTTTGGTTAGCATCGCTTTGCTCATAGTAACTATAATCGTTGTAATCGCATATTGGGAAAGTCTGACTACGACTTGGGATAAGTATGGATTAATCCTACTAGCATTGCCTCTAACTCCATTACTGGTTCCATCAATTTTGGTTCAACGAGAAGAAAGCAAAGTTCTGCGAAGGGATGAAGCATATCCCGACTTCATTCGGGCATTAGGTGGTACTGCTCAAGCACGTAGTGCAGAACCTAGTGCCACGATCAGAGCACTACGTGGAATCGATTTCGGAATGTTAGACGAATCAATCGATAGATTGGAGAAGCGTCTCTCAACAAGAATCGACAGTGAGCGAGCGTGGGATTATTTCGCAGCAGACACTAATTCTGCCGTTATTTCTCGATACAATAGAATCTACATCGAAGGTTCGCAGTCCTCTGGTGAACCTGCTGAAACCGCTGATATGGTGTCTCGATCAGTCACAAATCTACTCTCATTGCGAAGAAGAAGGAGCCTTTCCGCATCCACAATGTGGGGTGTAGCATTTGGTTTGCTAATCTCTTCCGTAGTGTCTTTGAATGTAACAATCTCAATTGTTCTACAACTTGGAGAAACCATCGCAGGTGTTGCTACAAGTATTGCTGAAACTACAGATATCGGCTCAATCTCAGATGCAGCTGGTGACTTTGTACTGCCCGTTATGGAGGACCCCACAGCGGTTGCTGACAATATTTTGATGTTCAAAATAATTGCATCAATTCTGATTTTGGTTCAAGTTCTTGCAGTTTCTCTAATCGCAACACGTCTTCGTGGTGGTGGCTTTACCAGTGCAGTTGGCCAGATGATCCAATTGCTATGGGTTGCTGCTCTAGCAAGCCTGATTTCATCGTTTATCTTAGATGGCGCATCAAGCATGTTCTCAACATGAAATTAGAATATAGAGTTGGGTTCGAAGATGTCAGCGAGAGCCCATCTCTTCCCGGATTCTCTTCTTAGTTGCAGTCCACGAGCAGATTGGACATGTTGTCAAGTCGTGATTTCTTGCAGGGCAATATTCTCTTCCGAAGAAGATAATCTGCAAGTGAAGCTTGTTCCAAGACTCCTTTGGGAAAATAGCCTTGAGGTCCTTTTCTGTCTTGACTACATTGGTTCCGTTAGAAAGCCCCCATCGTGCTGCTAAGCGGTGGATGTGAGTATCGATAGGGAATGCAGGAACTCCGAATGCTTGAGCCATCACCACTCCAGCTGTCTTGTGTCCAACACCAGGCAGACTCTCAAGTCCCTCGAAAGTATCAGGGATTTCTCCATCATATGATTCAACCAATATCTTAGCTAATTTTGAGATGTTCTTCGCTTTGGTTGGAGCAAGTCCTACTTCACGGATCATCTCCTGAATATGACTTACTTCCAAAGTTGCCATTCTCGCAGCATCAGGGCCATGGCGGAATAATTCAGGTGTAACTTGATTCACCTTTTTGTCAGTAGTCTGAGCACTCATAAGAACTGCAATCAGTAATTGAAACGGATTTTCATGGTCGAGAGGAGCCGGAGTTTCAGGATAATACTCTTCGAGCATTTGTA
>PBXT01000104.1 GCA_002727695.1 Methanobacteriota archaeon
CCCACAAGTGAGAGTTCTTGAATGAAGTGAGTTATTCGCGTTCATGGCCGGAGAGGGCAAGCCACTTCCAGAGGAGGTCGAGGACCTTTCTTGGGCAGAAGTTGCTAAGCTAAGCCAGGGCTATCTCAGGATACCTTTTGCTCTCCTATTGGTTGAAATTTTCTACTGGTTTATCACACAACCAACTAACACCCTTGGATTAATTCAAGAGTCCGAGGCGTGGATTTGGTACCATTTGACTGAATTGATTTACGGGCCTGGCGCTGCCACTCTTTCAGAATACAACGGCTGGACTACACTCGTTACTCTCAAGCACCCTGACTTCTGGGCAGACCAAATTCGACTTTATGTCTCTGATGAGTGTGCAGGAGTGCATGAAATGCTTTTCATCTCAGTATTGATTATGATGACTTCAGGTGTACCTCAAAGGCTGCGCATAAAGAGTGCATTAACCGCTTGCGGAATTGTGTATGTCCTGAATATTGTTAGATTACTGGTCCTATATCCTCTCGCTCTTTCAGGATGTGCTGAGAATCCTAACATGATGGGTTGTGAACAGCCAATGCATGACTTCCACGCATTTGTCTACCAATGGGGATTCCTAATCGTATTAGTATTGATGTGGTTGGTTTGGTTTAAGTGGGTTAATGCTGGGGACTTAATTCGTAAAGAACAAGCAGCAAGTAAAGGAAAGTGGAAATTCATCTATCGCAAGAACTGGACAAATATCCACAAATCCGTGCTAGCCATCTCCATATTGCTGGTTCTAGGCGCCTTCGCTAACGTGTGGCTGGATGAGGCGGCAATGGATGCAAAAGAAACCGTAGACATGTGCGAGTTCTATTCCAGCGTTACTGGAGAATGTGGTGAAGCAAGAGATGCTTGGTCACAAGAGATTCAATCTTCGTGGTCCCTAGCAACCTTAGGAATGCTAGGATTTGCTTCTACAGTAATCGCAATCGACAGGCCTGGCAAAGACGAAGAAGAATAATCACGCTTCGATTATCGATGCAGTGATATCATTCGAATTTAGAGACTTCAATGCCATTGATGCGTGCTTGTTATGGACTTCCACTACAGTGTGGTCATCTTTGATGACAATATCTCCGACTGCTAATTCTGAGCACTTGAGTGAAGTTGTTATTTGGTCAACAATTGCAAACTTCGATAGAGATGTAGTATCCAACTTGATTGGGACCATGCCAAATACATCAGCTGCTTCTGCATTGTCCTCTTGCTTCTTTACAGGATCTCTATCTACACCGTCAGGCAATTCGGGTGCATCTGATTCTACAATTTCTAGAGAGTGAGTTGCGCTAATTTTGTTCATCTGTGGGATATCATCTCGACCAACTAAGACCCAGGCTTCTCCCTTCCTACCAATTCTACCAGTTCGCCCAATTCTGTGAACATAGTTATCCACATCATCAGGTACATCATAGTTGATTACTAAGGTGATTCCATCAACATCAATGCCTCTTGCAGCAACATCTGTAGCAATAACAACCTTGGAATTGCCGCCCTTGAAGTTAGAAATGATTTTCTCACGTTGATTTTGAGACAAATCTCCGTGAATGCCTTCGACTTCAAATCTATGCTTCTTCAAGCGCTGAACTAGCAATTCGACCATTCGCTTTGTGTTTGTGAAAATGATTGTTTGGTCCTCTTCATCCATTCTCGCTAGGAGACGCCCAACAACCCACAACTTGTTCGCACGACCAATTCTAACGCTGTATTGATCGATGGGAGGTATGTCCAACTTCTCAGTATTTGTTAGAACGAACTCTGGCTCATTCATGAACTCGTTTGCAGCATCGATGATTTCTTGAGGGAAAGTTGCAGAAAATAAGAGAGTTTGCTCTCTGTTGGTCATTCTCTCGATGACCCACATGATGTCTGGAAAGAATCCCATGTCCAGCATTCTGTCTGCTTCATCAAGAACAAAGAGGGTTGGGTTTTCCAGATTGATGAAGCCTCTTTCGGTCATGTCCATGACTCTTCCAGGAGTCCCTACGATGATGTCAACTCCTGCTTGCAAATTCTTTGCTTGCTTCTCTAAGTCAGTTCCACCATAAACGGTTTGAATATTGAGTCCAGTATTTCCTTGAATGTTTGACAACTCTTCAGCCACTTGATTTGCAAGTTCTCTGGTCGGAGCCAAAATTAGTGCTTGCAATTCTCCAGTTGGCTGGCATGCATTCATGGTGGGTAGACCAAAAGCAGCGGTTTTTCCGGAGCCCGTTCTTGCTTGCCCAATCACATCATTACCAGAAAGAGCGAGTGGAATAGTCTCTTTTTGGACCTGGGTTGAATACTCCCATCCAATGCTTTCTAAGCCTGCTAGCAGGTCATCATTCAATTTCCATGTAGAAAATGGAGTTGTCGTGAACATTTGGTCACCTCAGTCCGTCCCTTCCCAATATGGGCCACCGGGACGGGGGTGACCCCCGTGTCACTATCAGAAGTTCTCGCTATCCTTAGCTTCAGCCTTGAGTTGACCCACCCAATACTTGAATGCGTTTTCTCTATTTAGAGGCTTTTTCATCTGGCGAACATGCTCTAGAATGTACTGGCGGAACTTTAGCGACTTGGTTCGGTTTACACCCTTTGGGGTTACACCATCCCACAGGTCGTTGAACTGCTTCTCTTTATCATTGAATGGTTCCTCAGACATGAGTAGTACTCCTTGAGCGATTCGCCGACCGGCAACCCCCTCTTAACCATGTCGAGGCTTGTCCTTGTCTGCTTCTGCAGGTGGAAGGTCTTCCAATCCCACGGTTTTGCCCTGAGATTCGGCGATTTCAACATCGATTTTTGGTACCTTAGGTGCAGGCGCCAAGAAGGCATTCTTCTGTTGCTCAGTACCTTCAATTTGCGCATCAAATGCCATCTCCTCCAACTCCTTACGGATTCTTTCATCCTTCTCTTCACGTAACAGAGCATTGCAGTGATTTCTCAAAACCTCGTCTCCCATCAATCGAGGTAAAATCTTGACACAAGCCAACCTTACACTGGCACTCTTGTGCGTGCATCCAAGTAGAACCAAATCCTTAGCACGACCATGGTCTGTATCTAATACCTCGATACATTTGATTGCAGAAACCATCACTTGAGTATCCTCGTCGAGAATTGCTCGCTCAGCAAGAATTGTGGCTATTCTTTGCTCCTTATGGGCCAGAGGGACAAGACATTTTGCAGCTTGCCGGCGAGTCTCAACATCTTCATCGTCCAACGCCCAGCCAACTAAATCCCAGGCAGCAGCACCTCCTTTAGAGAGAACGCGTCGCAGCAAACCAGCTGCCTTTCTACGCAAATCTAGTGAATCTTCTTGCAACAATTCATCAATGTGATCGCATGCGACTTCGGGCCATGTTTGACACAGACCCCCTAAACCAGAAAATGCTGCTTCTCTCCTCTGTCTAACTTCGTGCCTTAATTCAAAAGCAAGTGTGCTATCTGTTGCAGATGGAAAAGTTGGTGCTACTATCTTCAAACACTCACTAGCTGCTCTCCTAACAGATGCATCCTTATCATCCAGCAATACTGAAAGATGGTCGAATAATTCATCAGGACGTGATTCAGCCACAGACGGTAAGGCAAACAGACCTGCTACTCTGATTTTAGGATCGTCGTCCATCAGACAATCTATTAGGATTCTGTGACCTTCATGCGCCAGTGCTCCAGCCAAGTTTGAAAGTGCCTTGATTCCATCAAGTCTTGACATATGGTGGTCTTTCTCTTTCCAACCCACTTTGTATGTCTCGATTTGACCGGTTGCAAGAGGTATTACTGCTTGGGGCGGAATTGCCATCCATGGTCCTTCCCTTAACTCTCTTTTCTTGCTACGCCTACTGCTACTTCCAACATTGATTGGGCGCCCCGTGCGGGGGTCCCGAGCGATGTATTCTCGTGACATAGCGGGGCTGGGATGTAGCAGGGGGAAATGAACCCTCGCTTTTTCTGTAGAACTTCATTCCAAAATCATCAAACCCTAATTCCGACCACATGTCCATATGCGCAGGGGTGTATTGGCATGTTCCATTGTCATTTTATTCCTGCTTCAAACTTGGTCTAATGTCAATTTCGTGTTGTCTGAATCATCAACATCTAATTCATACCGGGAAGACGTATTATTCAATCAATCCGGATTCTATGAAGATGGAGTATACACTACAACAGATGGTGAAGTGCACGTAAACCGCCCACATATCCAATGGACATATCCCAATCAAGGACTTGCAATCATCAGAAGCGGTGCATGCTCCGTCGCTATTGATTCGCTAGATGAAGTTTGGATAATGGGAGGGCGAACCGACCCTAACCCCACTCAACCAAATGACGAAACGCCAACAAACCTTGTTGAGAAGATGGATAATCTAAACAAATCTTGGGCACCATCTGGAGTGGGAATGCCTTCTGACCAACAGTATTGTGAAGCGGAGTTAGTTGGTAACTTGGTGATAGTTGTAGGAGACTGGTACAGAAATTCTAATCCTACACAATTACCAACTGGAAGAGTTCAGATATACAATCTTAGTAATGGTAGTTGGTACAACGGTTCCTCAATGCCATCATCACACGAAAGGGGATTGGGGGCAATGGCTGAAGCTAATGGATACCTGTATTATGCAGGAGGTGTTAGAAGCCCGAGTGCTAATGATGCCACCAACAAAACATTCCGTTACGACCCTGTCAGTGACCAATGGACTCGGATGGCAGACATGAATCATGCAAGAGCATCATTCGAGTTAGTTAATTTCCATGGCCAACTGTATGCTATGGGTGGTTTCCATGGAACGCAAACATGGAACAGGCAGGCGCTGGATTACGTCGAAAGATATGACCCCGCCACAGATACTTGGACGAATCTATCAAAACTACCAGTTGCTATGTTCGGCTGGGGAGGAACAGTTCTCAACGACGAAATTGTACTTGTAGGAGGCTACAATGGTGGAGCAAAAAATACTGTGTATCATTGGAATCCGGTCGAAGACACTTGGTCACAAGGTAACAACCTAGGTTCAATCGGCCATTTCGATGTAACTGTTGAAGAAATAAACGGCAGTATTGTTTGGGCAACAGGGGATATGTCATCATACCCTTATAGTTCGTGGAGCCAAATGTTCTCTGGAGATACAGAATATCAAAATGCAACTTATTCGCATCATGCTTGGGTTACCTCGCCAGTAATTGATTTGCGGCCAAATGCAAACGGAAGGGCAACTCCCGTTCAATTCGACCTCGCTGGAACCGATACACCTGGGGGAGAATTAGGGTTCCAGTACAGAGCCTCGGGGGATGCTAACTCTCTTTCTTCTGAAGTATGGACTGGTATAGATGGTACAATCAATACTACCTTCCCAACCGGAACGACTGATATTGACTTGGGAGATTATGCAGATTTCGTTCAATACCGGATCAGATTCCAAATTACCGATTTGAAGAATTGGGATGAGCCTGATTTAGATTCAATGTCAGTTAGGGCGGAGCATGCAGCTTTCATATCCAATATTCCGACGGTTCTTCACCCACGTGCAGAAACCCTGCACATTCAGACCAGTCACGATATTTTTTCAAGTGGAGACATGTACATTGAGTTTGCATCATGTGACCAATTTGGAGCTGTTAACGGTCCTTGGTCTACGTTGTCACACGATGGTACATCTTTCCTAGAGAGTGATACTCAAGGACTATTTATACAAACCAATGGAGTAATTAATTCTTCATTTTTAGGTGAAACATTGATCGATTGGTCAATAGATCTTGGAGACTTGACAGGGATAAGTTACCTTTGCACAAAAGTTGGCTCTTCAGGCGCTGAAAACACCGAATTCGTTTACACAACTCCGATTGAAATTGACAATGTATTAGAAGTTAGAATCACAGACTTGGGTGTACTCAATACTGGTGATGCAATTACTGGTAACATGCCAATCAATGTGGGTGTAAACCATTCATTCCCTTCCTCTGGTATGACTCTATCTAGCGGAGATTTGCAGGCACGTTTGAAGTTTGACATTAGAGTAAATGATGCTGCTACAAACAATTACACGCAGTGGGTAAATCAAACAACACCTTGGACTGACTTAACAGCGGGGCAGTCAAATACAATATCATGGACACTTCCAAGTGATGTTTCAGGAATTGTCAACATTACACTCGAATCACGTAGCGACCAGTCGTTCCAAATGGTGAGTGATTCGAATTCATCTATGCTAATATTGGATAATTTGAATCCATTAATTATCTCGAGTATTCCAGAAAATGGGGATTACTTGAACAGCAAGGAGAATAGAGAACTTTCCATTCTAATTGCAGATACTTCAGGATTCGTTTACGAGGGCATGGCAATGCAAGTTTGGGTACAAGCTATCGACGATGCTTCAGATGGTAGTTTCCCTGATGGAATACCACAGGAAAGCGAGTATCGTGACATCAACTTCAGTTTAGAAAACAATGGCAGTTTGTGGTGGTTCAATGGAACACAATCCGATGACCAAAATGCAGACCAACAACTCGTATACATGCGAATAACTGGTGATGACTTGACTGGTTTTTCAACTACAAACAATACTGTATGGTGGAAAACTCGAGATGCCCAAAACGCAGTTGTAGAGCGTATTTTCAATGAAGACTCGACTCAATATTGGGAAGTTTCCCGACATATATCTTGGGACATTGAAATAAGCGATGGAAATGGCATTTCTGACATAATGTCGATGCGAATCGAACTCGGTGATGACTCTGATTTCGGAATAACCTATGATGTTGCAGACTCAATATGCTCTGTATTGGACACAAGAATTGATTCTGATAGAACAACTTGCAGCCATACATATGTCGGAGATGATATGATGGTCTCTGTCTCAATTTTCGCAGGTTGGGAAGTCGACCGTTCTGTTCTAGACGAAGGACTCGTTGAGATTTTCATCACAGACATTGATGGAACAAGTAAGACAACTTTCCAGAATATGTGGATTTTCTCAGAAGATTTTGATTTCACCATTTCACAAATCGAAGACGTTACTGGTGCTGTGACAGGACCGATTACAAATGCTTCAATCATGATTGTAAGTGAAGAAATGAGGATAACTGGTTCAATGACTCATTCACTATCTGGTCTTCCCTACCAAGGTGATTTGTCTGTTAGTTGGTGGGGCCTATTGCAGGGACAGAATTGGTTTGGATCTGCAACCGTGGAAGTCGTAGAAGGCCTGATTAACGCAACAATACCTATGCCTAGCACTGGTGGAATAATCGATTTTGATGTCGCTTTCATGGACCCGTGGGAAACTAGGACATTAGGAGTATATGATGCACCAATTTTCATAATCGATGACGAAGCTCCAGTAATCTTAGATTCGACTATCGAAGATTTGTCCAGATATCATTTGGATGAGATAGGTATTGGCGTAAACATAGTGGAAGATGAAACATGGAGTGGCGAACTTGTTCTAATGTGTCAAGTAATTTCAACGGAAGTTCAGTGGGAACCTGTCACTATTTCACTCGAACCATCGAATGTATTCCAAGGTAAGACATTGTTCTCGTTCGACTTCGACTTCTCTGAACAGGGCGACCCATCACTACTTTCTCCAGAAGCCCACATTGATTGTTGGGCTTCTGGTATGGATGATGCAGGGTGGGAATTACAGAGATTCTCCGGAGAATCGCTAAATGANCCGTGGTTAACTGTTCCTCTTTCGACTATAGGTCCAAACATCGAACTTGTTGATGTAAAACTGGATGGAACTATAGAGCCAGGCAAAGAATTGAGAGCGGAGATTTCGGTGATGAACTCTGGTGAAAGTTTACAGGAATCTTTCAACATTACAGTTTACACAATAATTGATGGTGAAAGAACGCTAGTTGGGCTTTATTCACAGGCAAAGATTGCCTCAGGTCAAGGAATAATCAAACGAGTTGCTGTCACAGTACCCGAGGGAGATTGGGGATTATTGGTTATTGTAGACGAGGACCAGAGAATTTGGGAATTGAACGAAGATGACAACACTTTCTCCAAGACATACTCTGCACCTGAAGAAGNNAATCTGATGCTATACTTGGGAGCAGGGGGAGGCGTTTTGGTCGTACTTGCACTATTCATCGTTCTTCGCAAGCGTTCTGAAGGCGAACTAACCCAATCNAAGAAACTGCCCTCGCTTGAAGACTTACCTCGTTCTGGACCCCCTCAAAGCTCTCGAAGTAAATCTGGCCCACCTCCTTCATCAAAGCCGAAGAGTGGCCCTCCGCCCAAGCCAAAGCCAATGGAAGAGATTCCACCAGCCACCAATGTAGCTGATGCTATGGCCAAATTGTCATTGAGCAGTTTGCCCGGTAGAAATGATGCACAACCTCAAAGTGTTCCTAGTTATCAATCATTACCGGGAGGCGGTGAGTATGAGTATCTCACTGAAGGAACCTACTACTCAGGAGAAGCCATTGGGCGATGGAGGCTGGAAGAAGATGGATCTTTTACCAAATTGGAGTGATTGTAATGTCTCCTGAGATTGAGGATGTCAAACGAGTTTTGGCAATATGCTTCAGAGATGGCTCTAGGCAGGCTGCGGATGACCTTGAGAGGATACTGTCGTTCGACATGGGGTGGATGGATACAGAAACCGCTCATGATGCAATCAAAGCGCTAGTTTTTGCAGGCTGGATCATTGATGAAGAAGGTATACTGTCACCAAATTGTGACATTAAGGGTATTAACGCTCCTTTAGGATGGCAACCTCGGCCTTCTAGACTTACTGACCCTGTTGTAAATGATACTGGTTCTGAGCNGCAAGAAAAGCANNCTGTGGNAANNACNNANGTNGNAANAAGNGNATTNNANCAAGAAAACCAACCTGTGGACCCGAGGGCTAGAATGCAGAAGCGACTTGTCAAATTTATATCGAAACAATCAGGAATCGATTCTGATGAAATTACTCGTAGAGCTGAACGCAAAGTCAAGGCGCTGAGGTACTGTACAATGTGGTTGGCACTGTGTTTAATCAGTCGTGAGCAAAACCTCGAAATGAATTCGATTATCGATTCATTCTCCTCCAGGTGAATTGTTCTCGGACATCAAGAGNAATACCGGTAAGACAAGTATCGACAANATCAGTGAATAAGTTACNGTCAAAGCTGTGACAAGTCCAAATTGTTGAACAACTGGCATCGGAGAAAACAACAGAACTAGGAAACCTAGACCTGTAGTTCCTGCCGAAAGAACGAGTGCTACCCCTGTTGTAGAGATTGTCTCTTCCAAGGCTTCCCAAACATCATCACGCTTTTCTCTCTCAGATTCGAACCTTCGCCACATGTGAATGACATAATCAATTCCAATACCTAACGAAAGTGCGGTCACCATTACGGTCAGAACATTCCACTTTAATGAAAGAACAACCATTGAACCTACAACCCAAAGCGTTGCCAAAACTACCGGCGTAAGAACGACGATAGCGGGTACTGGCCTTCTTGTCAACAATAACAAGACAACGAAGGATACAATGAACGAAATTGCCGTGGATGAAAGTTGCGAGGAGTTTAGACCATCAAGCACATTTTGCAGAGCAACCAAATCACCTGTTACGTAGACATTAGCAATCCCTGATAATTCGCTGCGCATTTTTCCAGAATCATCTTCTTCTCCCAACTCGTCTTCGAACCATTGTACTACGCGACTAGTTTCGCTAGATGTGGAAGCATCTACTCGGACCTCTATTCTGATATGTTTGATTTTATCTCCTTCTAAGTGAACTGTATTTTCAACTCTGTCTGCCCACGAATCACCTGCATATGGGTCAGCCACTGATGTATTTTCGGAAAGGTTAGCAAACGCAGCACCTAAGTCAAATTGTGAGTCAATACCACGGCGTAAATCGCCGTTTGTGATAACTAATCCATACCTTTCACCAAACAAAACATCGTTGTCGACTGCATCATAGAGAACTTTGTATGGACCTTCGTATGAAGGGCTGGAATCGACTCCTCCCCCACCAACTACGTCGTGATTATTTGCTAGGTCAAAGTGTAGGCCNCGCATTTCATTTAACAATTTGAAATCATCACCGATCTCATCCTGAGTTCCAGCGGGTTCCATCAAAACATAGACTACCTTCCAGCCTGCGCTCTCATAGCTGGTGTCTAAATCTTCTCGAACTTCCATAATTTCCATTTCATCATCTAGGAAATCGGTCAAATCGAATTCGGTTTCAAGACCCATTGCTCCAATGATTGAAAGTCCTGAGATAATCAAAGCAACAATCAGAACTAGGGCTTGTTGGGATCTTTGTAAATCAACAATTTTCTTGGAAAGTCTTGGCATTCTAATCGGTTCAGCCGGAAGCTTATCCTTACTAGAATCAAGAACCACATGCAGAGCACCAACAACAATAGTTGCGTTGATGAAGGCAGACAAAACACCGACTGCTAAGGCAATTCCAAACGTTTCTAGTGGAGGTAGAGGAGAAATAATGTTGGCCAAGAACGCAGCCACTGTTGTGATAACTGCAAGACCTAGTGGAGTGGATAATTTTCCGCAGGATGCTAGCCAAGATTCTGCAGAGTCGCTAATGTCCTTTTTGAATGAATTATATCTTCTCTGAAGGTGTATGGAGTAATCTATACCCAAACCAAGCACCAAAGGTGCGACTGCAACTTCTAATGCTGTAAATCGGGTTCCAAACAGATTCAGTATTCCGTAAGTCCAGATTAATGCTGATGAGAGACCAACCAGAGGGAAAACTACTCCCTTAACACTTCTAAACGAAATTGCCAACAGTAATACAACTACGATAACTGCCAAAAATATGAGCGTTGCAAGATTGTCAAAAGTACCTTCATCAATATCGTGAGAGATTAGGTCAAGAGACGCAACACCATAATTCAAATCTGAATCGTCACTTAGTTCTTTAAAAATATCTCGAAGTTGGTCTTGTTTATCTTTGCGTTCTTCACTTGGAAGATCGGGATCTATTTCCAAAATCCAAAGTGTTGAGGACGCTGAAACAGTGGCTGAACCTTCTTCTGAATTAGTCTGAATCCAAAGGCAAATGTCAGAGCCATCGAAATCTTTGTGCAACATTCCATCAAGAATAAACTGAGCTACTTCTCTTTGCTTTGAGACATCACCGGGGCAATCCGATTCATTAACATCAATCACCAAGTTCAGCATCTCTTCCCAAGATTCAACTTCTGAAAGTTGTACTCCATCGGCTTCTTCATCCAATGCAAGTTGTAGGATCGAAGGCGCTGTTATCCAATCTTTGACAACACCCTGCATCATTTCGCTTTCATTTTGCACTATATCAAGATGGGAATCCATCGTATTCAGTGAAGCCATATCTAGAACATTTCCTCCATCGTCTCTAGTTACATGCACGAACATTGGTCTAGTTTCATTACTGAAGTGCTCACTAATTCTTTCATGCGCGTCTGCTGATTCAGAATCAGGCGCAAAATCTGCCAAATCTGTGTGGAACACCGGCGTGTCTACAAACGCTAAATCGGCAACTAAGCCCATGGTTAGCACTGCAGATAAGATGAGAATCGGCCAAGAGAACTTGCGGAAGCGGTCTGACTGACCCCGCAGCGCATCCTCAACGGCTGGAGAACTCACATGCCGCGGGTGCGCTGTTAGGCTTAAAGCGAAACGGGTCAAAACTTCATTTTTGCATTGGTTTTTACATGCGTAGCATGTAGCGATTTGAGCATTTAGATGCCAAAGGTTCTTGAAGGCGAGTCTGAACGGCGACATCGTTCACTATGCCAGTTAAAGTTCTAGCCCGCGACGATAATGAGCTAAGAGTACGCTTTATTGGAGAGTCACACACCTCTCTTCAAGTACTCCGTGAAAGACTAAACAGCGACAAGGGAGTCGACTATGCAAACTATTTCCCTGGCCATCCAGATCTTGATGAGCCTGAGTTCTTCATTCGTACCAACAAGGGAGTAGACCCTGCTAAACTGTTGAAGAAACTGATTGGAGAGATCCAGGGTGATTTCTCCAGTCTAAAACTTTGAGATGTGTTAACACATGTCCTCTGAGGATGGCTTGGCCAATACTATTGGTTTGACAGGCTATGCTGTAGATTCTACAGGCATAGGCGGTGTGCTAAAAGGAAGAGTGGCAGACTTCAGAGTGGATGAAATCTCAACCAAGATCAGCCTAGACCCAAGGGGCCGATTTACTGCTGCTAACATTACATTAACAAACTGGGAGACAAATCGGTTCATTGGTAAACTCGCCAAGGCGTGTGGGATATCACGAAATCGTATCTTCTTTGCCGGAACAAAGGATAAGCGTGCTATTACTCGTCAAGTTTTCATCATCGATGCTCCACAGAAGAAAGTCGCTCAAGTAGAGATTCCAGACGTGGAGATTGAGATCCTAGGTAGAACTCACCAAAAGATTGGGTTTGGAAATCACAAAGGAAACCGATTCACAATCGTTGCACGAGGTTGTTGCCACCCTGATGGTAGTCCTATGACTAATTCTGAGGCGATGGATAAGATTGCTGAAATTGAGGCTGCTATGAAAGAAAATCTAGGTGCCTATTTATTCCCAAATTGGATTGGCCCTCAGAGATTTGGTGCTGGCAGACCTGTAACTCCAGTTGTTGGCAGACACGTGATTGCCGAGGATTGGGAAGGTGCTGTAATGGCATATCTAAGCATGGAAGGTGATGAGAAAGAAGATGTCTCTAACTTTAGGAAGCATATTCGTGACAATGGTATTTCCAATGAAGCACTAGAAATGGCGCCCCATTGGTTGGGTTATGAAAAAGACATGCTGCGACACATGCTGGAAAATCCTGATGACTGGGTTGGAGCATTTAGGAAGTTACCAAACAACCTACAACTTATGACTGTTCATGCATTACAATCAGTTGTTTTCAACAAGACTATTGAAGCTAGAATCAATAATGGGATTTCCCTTTCAAGTCCTATTCCAGGAGACATAGTAGGAAGAGTTGATGACAATGGTCAACTTGAAACGTCCTCGATTGTTATAGTTGAGGAGAGAACAATGGAGAGAATTTCACGCAATTGCAAACTCGGTAGATTGGCTGTAACTGCACAATTGCCAGGTTCAAAGATGGTGAAACCAACTGGAGATTTTGGAACCATTGAATCCAATGTTCTAACCAAAATGGGTCTTGCAGATACCACTTGGCAAGTCGAAAAAATATCGAGACTTACAACCAAGGGAACACGCAGGCCTACTGTGACTACTTTCAGCGAGTTCCAATACGAGCCTGTTCCAGTAGCAGGCGAAGAGACAATGGGTGAAAAATGGGCTCAAGGTCCAAGGGACGGAGAACTTTGGAATCCAGAGGGTGCATGTATTAGATTCAGATTCACACTGCCTTCTGGAAGCTATGCAACGACATTGCTACGCGAGTTCATGCGAACTCCACTACATCAACTATGATGCAATCAAAGTAGTCCCATAGATAGGACTTCAATCTCACCAGTTCCACGGATCGCGCGCATGTTGTCTTCGAAAATATCGGATAATCCGGAACCATCGTTCATGACTACGTGAACTTGAATGAATTTCAAACCGAAAGCCAATGGCTTGGTCTCACACAATTGAACATCATATGTCTCATCCTTCAATGCCATAATTTGTTCAACAACATCATCTGCTGAAACATCTTCAACATCAGAATCAGGCATGACTTTGTAAGTTAGTGCA
>PBXT01000105.1 GCA_002727695.1 Methanobacteriota archaeon
AGTAGCTTAGTTGGGAGAGCGCGGCACTGAAGATGCCGAGGTCGCTGGTTCAAGTCCGGCCTAACCCACCATTTCTCTCAAACACATTGCTCGATTTGTGATAATAATAATTTGCATATCATAGATTATTAGTTCGATTTAATTAACAATCTAAGGTGGAAAGAATAGGTCGTAACATGAGTGCTAATGCAGAGACAGACAAAAGAATACCAGTCACCGTACTAACAGGGTTTTTGGGTTCAGGAAAAACAACTCTATTGAACCACATTCTTTCGAGCATGGATCATAAAATGAAATTTGCAGTTATCGAGAATGAATTCGGCGATGTGGGAATTGATGAGAATATCCTTGTTGAAAGTTCAGAAGAGACAATTATCGAAGTGATGAACGGATGCATTTGTTGTACTGTTCGCGGTGACTTGACCGAGGCTCTAGACAATATGTATGACAGAATCAAAGACTTTGATGGCGTATTAATCGAAACCACAGGGCTAGCAGACCCTGCACCAGTAGCTCAAACTTTCTTCGTTGATGAGAAAGTTGTCGAGCGTTACAAACTGGATGGAATAATCACAGTAGTTGACGCAAAGCACATTATCCAGCATTTGGATGAAGAAAAGCCTGAAGATGTTGAAAATGAATCTGTAGAACAACTAGCATTTGCTGACCGGATTATGCTAAACAAGATTGACCTTGTATCTGAAGATGAATTGAAAGAAGTCGAATCTCGAATCAAATCTATCAACAATTTTGCTCCAATTTATCGAACCCAAAACAGCCTGATTGACCCTAAGGAACTAATTAACATCGGCTCGTTCGATTTGGAAAGAACACTAGAAATGGATCCAGAATTTTTGGATACAGATGCTGAACATGAACATGACCAGAGTGTTACATCCACCAGTGCGAGATTTGAAGGCGAATTGAACGTCAACAAATTAGAACGATGGATTGGCGAATTAATGCGTGACAAGGGCGAGGATCTATTCCGTTACAAGGGCGTACTTGCAGTCAAAGGCATGGACCAAAAATTCGTTTTCCAGGGAGTACACATGCTCTTTGGAGGAGAATTCAGCGAAGATATCGGTCTCTGGAAAGAAGGAGAAACTCGCGAATGCAGATTCGTATTCATCGGACGAAACCTCGACCACAAGGCACTGCAAGATGGACTCATGGAATGTATGGCAGAAGAACTTAGATTCAATGTTGGAGACACCGTATATGCAAATGTTGGAGAATTCGCTAAGGGCAAGATTTTGAAGTGCTGGGACCAAGGAAACCCCTACAGAGTTGAAATCCAAAATGACGAGAAATCAAATGTCTGGGTTCCAATCGATATCGACCACTTTGTGCGAAGCTCAAACTGAATTGGAAGGTGCTAATTTGCTACCCAAGATCTCCGTATGCAATGGTTGCTGTTGCGGCAGAGTAGAGAAGGGTAACAAAGAAGTCCCCGTGCAAAAACTCAAACAGGCTTGGAAAGAAAATGACCTCGACCAAAATGTGAAGCTAAATATTTCCACTTGCTTGGGACCTTGCAGTCAAAATAATGTTTCACTGATTACTATTGATGGTCAAAGAATTTGGTTAGGCTCCCTTGAAGGTGAACATTATGATTCAATCATCGAGTGGGCGCAAAATATTGAAGAAAATTCCGAACTACCTGAGAGCCTGAAATCACAACGATTCATTCCCCTCTCGTAGACAGATTCAGGATTTTCTTGTAAATCCTGCATAGTATTCATTTGCTGATGCCCCGTAGGGGCATACATGGGGTCAGATGATATCACTACTGATATTGAGTCTATCCCCGAGGATTCTGGAGATTCCAAACCTATCGACAAGGTATCAAAGGAATTGGCAGCAATCCGAAAAAGAAGGAATACTGACTCCAAAAATCGCTTTCCTTCCGCTATCGAAGATTGGACACTTCTAGCCGGTTTAGGGTATGGTGCACTCTATGCAATGCTACTTTTCGGAATGTCAAGTGGGGTATTCGGTGAATCGACATCACTTGACCACTGGGCTAGTGACACATTCCTAGATAGCGGCGAGCAATGTGAAGAAGTATTGGACACCCCTTGGATTCACGCATATCCCGACAATGATGTTGAATCAGTAAAGATTTCAGGTCGAAATTTGGCTGAAGGAATCGTGGTACTTAATTGGCGTGTTAGCGCTAGTGATGGCGGCATAGAACCCTTGCCAAGCCAAGGTGAAGTTAACAAGAAAAATCTGAAAATCGACTATGCTGCTTGGGAAACTGGAACTTACGAATTAGTCATTACAATCGATCTATATGTCCCTGGAACAGATATGGATAACAGAACTGAAGAAGACAGAGTGAACGGTACTGAAAGGATTGACAAAACCTTGGAATTCGAAATCAGTACCTCAGAAAACGCACTATCTTTCCTACCTTTCATTGATTCAGAAGTCAAGAGAGAGGCACACATTCTTGAAGATGGGCCCCGTTCATGCTGGTCCGTAACAGACTTAGGAAATTGGGGATTCGTTCTGATGGGTGCCGAATTAGGAGGAGGTCGTGAGACTGCTATGTTAACTGGCGGCGCTGCTGGAATCCCTGCATGGTGGATGGCATTCGTATCCCTCTCACTATCCGTAATTTCACTATTCCTTGCATATCCAGTGATGTACAAATTGTATCACCAAGATACTGACGATATGCTATCGAGAACCCACATCAGAAAGGTTGTGGTAGATGTTCTCAGGAACGCAGAGTCAAGGATGCATATTGAGATAGATTGGGATTTGTACAAAATAGAAGTTCGAGACCTATCTATCGACATTATGATTCCTTATTCAAATACTGAAGGCACATTTTCAGACTCAGCGGATGTAAGGTCTGAAATCCTCAAAGAAATCTTGGAAGAGTTCGCACTCTTCCGAGTATTCAAACCAGTCCAATTGACTGTACGCTCGATTGGAGACAACCAAGCTATTGATTTCGAAACCGGAATAGGAGTAGGTAGCGGAATGGTTGATGACCAAGATGTCGAAGACCAAGATTACACTGCCTTCTTCCGAGACTTGCACATGCTTTCCAAAGTCGAAGACGATGTTAGAGAGTCTGTAAAGGGCTATTTCAGGTCCAACAACAACCTTGACCTTCAAATGGCAACTGTTACCAGTGAAGATTCGATTATTTTCGTTAGAGTCGCATACAAGCCCAATCAGAGATTTGCATTCTTCAGATTCAAGGACTCAAACTCAGATATTGAGAAGAATCTAAGAAAGTACATCTCTAGAGAAAATCCTGAATTGGTTGGAACCCAAGAATTGATTGTTAAAGGAAGGAACCTCGTTTCAACATTGGCAGACAGGTCTGGTGCTGGAAGAGTTGAAACTCTCTCAAGTAAAGACAGCGAAGATGCAAGAGTTGCAGCAGTCGCTAAACAAGACGGGTTAGGCGGACGTGTTTTGCAAACCAAATTATTCGGTGACATCTTATCCACAGTAGAATATACTGCAAACGAAAAGCGTGAAATGATCAACAAGTGGGGATTCTGGGGACTAATCGTCTTCGTTTGGATTCCTTTCATGGCATCTGGAGTTCTAGTAGGTGCAATGCTCGGACTGTTATCCAGAATGAAATTCATGCGTGTGTTATGGGCTACCTTCGTCGGTGGCGCTGCTGCGTCTCTAACATGGGCTTACACTGCTGAAGGAATCATTACTGTGATGCACAAGTACAAACTGGAAGCTGCTATTCCTATTGCAATTATCGCTTTCATTGCAATGGCATTCTTACACATGCGTTCGACCAAGATTCGTAGACAGGCTGAATTGTTTGAAGATACACTACTAGACTCATTCCATGCCGATATCCGTGACAAATACGGTAATCAGTGAGGTGAGCAAATGGTTGGCGACCCTGCAACTTTCGGAATCCTAACGGTTTCTGANAGGGCNCANTCGGGCGAATATGAGGATGAGGGGGGTCCCGCAATTCTAGGGTTTTTCGAGGATGCTGTTCAATCCGAATGGAACCATCATTACAAAGTCGTACCCGATGAAAAAGCGGCCATTTCAGCCGCTCTAATCGAGTTGGTAGATGAGTTAGGTTGTGACGTTGTGGTCACTACAGGAGGTACAGGACCTGCTAAGAGAGATGTTACCCCTGAAGCCACAGAGGCAGTATGTGAAAGAATCCTGCCGGGCTTTGGAGAACAAATGAGAGCGATTTCTCTNCAGTTTGTACCAACTGCAATTTTATCCAGACAACTAGGTGGAACTAGAGGCAAATGTTTGATTTTTAACTTGCCTGGTAGACCTAAAGCAATAAGAGAAACTATAGACGAAATATGGAAAGCGGTACCATACTGCGTTGACATACTAGGTGGCCCGTACATTGACATGAACGATGATGTATGCAATGCATTCAGACCTAAAGNTGCTAGAAGAAGGTGAAAAAATGGAAGGNAATATTCTGATAACNGGCGCAAAGATGGTTCTTCCAAATGGAATTGTAACCGGAGATTTAAGNATCACAGATGGAANAATTTCTGAAATCTCTACCNANNGCAACCTAGAACCTAGGGGTGATGAATTAATCCACGACGCTAATGGATTACATCTCTTACCGGGAATCATTGACCCTCAGGTCCATTTCCGTGACCCTGGGCAGCCAGAAAAAGAAGACCTGCACACTGGCTCAAGAGCCGCAGCGAGTGGTGGAGTGACATCATTCCTCGACATGCCAAATAATNTTCCAAGCCAAACAACTCTCGAATCAATGCACAATAAATTGGAAACAGCAGCAAACCGCTGTGTCACTAATTATGGATTCTTTATCGGAGCGACTGANTCTAATGTAGAGGAATTGAAGAAAGCTGTAGGAACGCCTGGCTCTCCAATCGCAATTCCAGGCATATGTGGCATCAAGATATTCATGGGTTCATCCACTGGAGATTTGNTAGTCAATGAATCGAACGCACTGAAAANCATCTTNGATAATACTGCAGGGCTAATCGCAGTTCACGCTGAAGACGAAACCAGAATGATTGAGAGGAAGAAGATGATCGAAGGCAGGACCGACATGGCTGCACACGCAGAGTGGCGTGACGATCAGACTGCTCTTATTGCCACAAAAAGAGCAGTATCCTATGCACAGGCTAGCGGTCACAGATTGCATGTCTTGCACCTNACTTCTGGAGTTGAAGCGGATTGGCTGAATGGAATAACTTCACTTCACGGAGAGGAAGGGAAAGCACACATCACCACAGAGGCTCTTCCTCAGCATCTCACTTTCAACGAAGAGGATGTGGACGAGCTTGGAACTAGACTGAAAATGAATCCTCCAGTGCGCTACCAAAAAGACAAGGAGACATTATGGAAGAGATTGCACGATGGGACTGTCAATTGTATTGCAACCGACCATGCNCCGCATACTATGGAATCCAAAGAGAAAGGGTTTCCAAGCGCTCCAAGTGGAATGCCTGGAGTTGAAACTTCTCTTCCTGTTATGCTAACCCATGCTTCTGAAGGAAGATGTACTATCGAACAGGTTGTTGAATGGATGTCAAGCAACGTTGCAGAATGCTACCAAATGGTCGGCAAAGGTAGACTTGAGGAAGGCTATGATGGCGACATAGTATTGGTTGACATGAATAAATCTCTAACAGTTGAGGATNAGAACACTTGGACTACAGTCGGTTGGAGCCCATTCGTTGGCAAATCACTAGTTGGTTGGCCTGTNCTAACTGTTGTTGATGGCATTCCTGTATTCGAAAGGAATGATGAAACCGGGCCTAAAGGACGATGTTTGGTAGAACCTGGACAGGTANGAAAGCCTCTGGTTATGTTACCTTGGAATTAATTTTCAAGGGGAAATAGAAATATTTTCCACTAAGTTTTTTACTAATGTAGATTTCTNCAGAGCGGGGAAACTTATGAGTGGACTTGAAGAAAAACTTGGGCCTGGACATCAACAAATCNTACTTGGATTGCTTATTTTCGCAGCCGGTGCGCTATGGGGTATAATGCTAGCAAGTGGAGAAGAAATTGACCTGAAGGACCTTTTCATCTCTGCTGTAATCATGCTTTCTGGTGCCATGATTACCATGCTTGGAATATCGTTTGGAACCGACAATGAAGACGACAGAACCAATGATTTGCAAGATGCAATAGCAGAACTTACTGGAATGCTAAACACATTACAAGCTAAGGTTGCTGGTGGCAGCGAGAGCGAAGACGAATAATCACAAGTTGTACAACTTGGAATATTTGGCCTCAACATAGTTGAGGAACGGCTCTGGACTTGGTGGACTACC
>PBXT01000106.1 GCA_002727695.1 Methanobacteriota archaeon
AGTTTTTAAGCTCTTGGAAGAAAATAACATCGGATGGAATTTTTGGACACATAAGAAGGTTGACAAAATTACTAGTCCTTATTCTGCATTGGTTACACCCCAATATCAAGTGATTATAGATTATTTGAGGGGAGTAGCTGGGCAACCTGATCCAAACATTGCAGGTATGGGGTTAACCAGCTTTGCGAATAGTTTAAAAATAGAGAATTGTATCACTAGGCCTGGAGTCATTGCTTCTTTAACAGATGCTGAGTATGGAGAAATTTCAAAGCCCTATATCACACATTCGATACCAGGTACTATACCAGCGGCATATTATGATATAGGTGCTCGTGGGTTATCTTATTCGGATAGTGATTATTGGAACGATGGAGATGGAGGTTATAATGACGGTTGGGTTTTTAGAAATGATGGGGTTGATGTTGAAGGCAGTGATGACGATCCCAATATTCCATATACTGTTGGATGGACAGAAGCCGGCGAATGGTTAGGCTATACTATAGAAGATGTTTTGCCAGGTACTTATGATGTAAGCTTTAGCATTTCTGCTCCCGATGCAGGAGGAATATTTTATGCCCAACTCAGTGGTCAGAATTTAGGTGTTATAGATGTACCATCTACGGGAGGATGGTATAGCTGGGAAGATATTCCAATTCAAAGGATAGAGATAACAGAAGGGGAGAAATTCCTTAAAATCCAAATTGTCCAGGCTGGTTTTAATATACAAAGTGTTACTTTTGACCAGGTCTTAAGTACAGATACTCAAAATCTAAATCCGGATAGTTTTATTCTAGGAAAGCCATATCCAAATCCATTCAACCCTTCCGTAGAAATGAATCTTGTGGTTGATAATTCAGGTACATATCAGATTAGCATTCATAATATTAAAGGCGAGTTAATTAATAACTGGGATGTGAACTTTACACAAAAAGGGAATCACATTATTCAGTGGAATGCCATGAACTATAGTGGCTCACTTGTGCCTAGTGGAGTATTTTTTATTAGTGTAACGAATCAAAATAAAAGTAAACAGAGAAAAGTATTATTACTCCGGTAGATAGGATAGAGATATTGATTTTTAAAAAAAATATTATTACGAAACAAATTTGTTTTTACTACATTTAAATTATTATTGAGTAACATTTACTTCATCATAGAAGGGTTATATATGAAATATTTTTTTCAAGCACTGGCTTGTGGGTTACTACTCTTTTTTGGGGGCTGTTCTAAAGAGTTTGAGCCATCAGGGCTATCGGACGCGGAGATTATACAAATGATTCAATCTTCTAATTTAGAAGAGATCTCGAAAAGTGATCTTCCAACGAGCTCTCAAGAGGTTGTGAATCAAGATTACTTTGACTATATGGATGTAGCAACTAGGCAAGCATCAGGCCTTGGATATGAGGTAGCACTCGCTGGAAGAGGACATCGGGTTGGCTCTAGGCATGAGATTTATTTTAATTTGGAAGGAAGAAAATTGGATCCAAATGATTGGGGAAATAAGCGTGGTTGGAATAAGGATGGATACGATAGAAAATTTGGTGATAAGGAAGACTGGAGATGTTTTGAATTGATCTTCCCACTAACATTCAACATGCCAGACGGATCTTTAGTGATAGTAGAGAGTGACAACGAAGATAGTTGGGACCAAATTAAAACCTGGTATGAAGTAAACCCAGATTCTGAGGAAAAACCTCAGATGCAATTTCCGGTTGTCATTTTCTATGAAGATGATACCTATACTTTAAATTCTAGTGAAGAACTTCGAGGTGCATATTCTAGATGTGAGCCCAGAAGAGGTAGAGATGAAAATAAAAGAAAGGGACAATGCTTTTCTCTAGTATATCCTGTGACCTATACAATGCCAGATGGTTCAACAATGGAAGTTACAGGAGATGATGAGGANGGATGGTCTGCATTAAAAGCTTGGTANGAGGANAATACTGGATANGAAGAAGTAATGCCAGAGTTAANTTATCCTGTAGATATTATATTTGAAACAGAAGAGGGTGAATCTGTNACNACNCTTAACTCTGAAGAAGAAATGTGGNCAGNAAAAGAAGATTGNCAGGAAGANTGGGAAATTAGAGAGTGTTTTTCTTTTGTATATCCTGTGACTTATACAATGCCNGATGGTTCAACAATGGNAGTTACAGGAGATGATGAGGATGGATGGTCTGCATTAAAAGCTTGGTACGAGGATAATACTGGATACGAAGAAGTAATGCCAGAGTTAAGTTATCCTGTAGATATNGTATTTGAAACAGAAGAAGGTGAATCTGTTACTACTCTTAACTCTGAAGAAGAATTGGAATTAGCAAAACGTGATTGTGGAGAAGAATGGGAAGAAGGTGAAGGAGAAGAAGATTGGGAAGAAGGTGAAGATAATGTTAGAGACTGTTTTGAGATGGTGTTGCCAATAACATTTGTAATGCCAGATGGTTCTTNTCTTACTGTATCAGAGGAAGAGGACTGGNTAAATGTTAGANTTTGGTATGAAGAAAATNGTGACGTNGANGAGGANCCAAGTTACCAGTTNCCNNTAGATATTCTATATGAAACAGANAATGGCAACACTACAGTTACTATTAACAATCAAGAAGAGATGGAAGCAGCAGAGGAAGAATGCTGGGAAGATGAAGGGTAAATTTCNTTCTAAATACTTTATTTAAAAATATTTAAAATAGCCTTCTTTAATTAGTAGGCTATTTTTTTNGACTAAAATTNGTAATTTATTTTTTCATTTCTTCTCGTATTACTTTTTTTGACGCAGACCAGGAGCAGATTTTACATTGTTCTAGATTATGGTTTCTCGCTGGGCAAAATTCTCTACCGAAAAAAATAATTTGTAAGTGTAATTTATTCCATAATTCCTTAGGCCAAATTTTTTTTAAATCTCTTTCCGTCATTTCAACATTTTTTCCTTTTGTAAGCCCCCATCTTTTTGCGAGTCTGTGAATGTGAGTGTCCACAGGGAAAGCAGGGAATCCATACCATTGGGACATTACAACGCTTGCAGTTTTATGTCCTACCCCAGCTAAATTTTCAAGATATTCCCATTCTCCTTGTAAGCCTCCACTTTCGATGATCTGCTCAGCCATTTTTTTTAAATTTTTAGCTTTAGTNGGTGCAAGCCCAATTTCTTTAATGATATTTTGTATNACNTCTACCTCCAATAATGCCATTTTTTCAGGAGTGTCTGCGTTTTGAAAAAGTTTGGGAGTCACTTGATTTACTTTTTTATCTGTAGTTTGGGCAGATAACATAACTGCTACTAATAGTGTGTATGCACTATTATGGTTTAACGGAATGGGAGTTTCAGGATATAGTCTATCTAAAATATTTGCAATCTTTTTCCCTTTTTCAGTTCTTTTCATTACTTTAAAACTAATTAATTATAAAGTTTTAATTCGGTAANTTTTGAAGTGAAAGCATTTTTTTTATTCTTCTCCTTANTAATAGGATCTCAGGACTCCACGATTATAAGGAAATATGGAGTATTTAATCATGCAACCATAAAACGAATTGAAAATTCGGTAAGAAATGGCGAAATGACCAGAAGGGAAGCGGATAGTCGTTATGTNTATTATTTACAAAATAATCTGAACCGATTAAAGAAGAAAGAAAGTGTTATAAAGAACAATTTCCAAGAAGTTGGAGTTTATGANTTGGACAANATAAGAAATGAAATGCTTATTATGGATTTTCCTGTAGNGAAAATAGAGCCATCNTTGGGTGGGATGTTGCGAGTTATACATGCTTTGAAAAAAGGGAAAAATAAATTTGAGATTAGCCCTAGATTAAAATCTTATTTTAGGGACAGGTTAGAATTAGAAAGCTATCATATAGATTATATTATAAAAAAATCTGAAAAAATAGTTCGAAATAATTAATGAAATATTTTTTCTTTTTGATTTCTTTTATGTCGTGTCTCTTTGCTCAACCNACAACTGCCAGCATAAATGGATTTATTCGGGATGATGCAAGCGGAGAGCCAATATCCTATGCCAATGTATTTTTAAGTAATTCTTCATTAGGAGCGGCAACAAATAGTGATGGATATTTTGTAATATCAGAAATTCCATTCGGATTTTATGAACTCAATGCTACGATGATAGGATATGCTGTATTTAAAAAAAAAGTGGATTTGTCTTTGGGAGAGTCAATTAGATTAGAAATAAGATTAAAGGAAGAGGCAATTAAAGGAACTGAAGTTTTGGTAACAGCAGAGCGGCAGAAATTTGAAAGATCTATGGAAAGCAGTCAGATTGCATTAGACCTGAGAGAGATCAATTCTGCTCCTGCATTTGTTGAACCAGATGTGTTTCGAACTTTGCAGATGCTTCCGGGAGTACAGACCACGAGTGATTTTTCGAGCGCTCTCTACGTGAGAGGAAGTACGCCAGATCAAAATCTTATCATGTTAGATGGTATCGCTGTTTATAACCCCTACCACTTGGGAGGAATTTTTTCAACATTTAATACGGATGCCATTAAAGAAGCTGATTTTCATGCTGGGGGATTTCCTGCTAGATACGGTGGAAGGATGGGAGCAATACTCAATGTTATTAACAGAGAGGGGAATACAGAAAAAATCAAGGGTTCAGCAAATTTATCCCTTATTTCTAGTAAGGCACTTATTGAAGGCCCTATACCAAAGTGGAAAGGCATGAAGGGATCTTGGATGATTTCAGGAAGGAGGACATACATTGATAAGGTTGTCGATGCATTAGCACTTCCCAGTGGTTCAAAAAATAGCGATGGTTCGGATGTCCCTTTGCGTTTTCCTTATTACTTTTATGATTATCAGATTAAAGCTAATCTGGATATTGATCGAGATCATCGATTAACATTTACTAGGTTCTATGGGGATGATGTTCTTGACTTTTCCTATGAAGATCCTTCTGAGACTGTAAGAAATGAGAATGTAACCATTCAACAAGATTCCAAATTTGGTTTGGATTGGCCATGGGGAAATCAAACAAATGGACTTACCTGGAGGTGGATTGTTTCTCCGAAAATGATAACAAAAACCTTTTTATCGAATAGTCGTTACCGTTTTGATTTTGATTTGTTTTTCCAAAATAGAGATCTGTATACTTATTCAGATTCGACAGCAATTAATTTTATTAATTTTAACTGGAATATATATGACATCATTAAGGATCGAACGTTAGAGACTGAGGTACAGTATAAATATTCAAATGATCATGAAATTACTGGAGGATTTCAGATTAAGAAAATAAAATTTGATTTAGGTATTCAATATGATTTGGAAACTCAGGACACTTCTTTTACTTGGAACCACCTTTCTTTAAAAAACAATACTCAAGAAATTTCTTTTTTTTTGCAGGATCGATGGGAAGTATCCGAA
>PBXT01000107.1 GCA_002727695.1 Methanobacteriota archaeon
AAGTAAGTAGCAAAGTAACCATATCGGCGTACGTTATAGCCCAGGCTTGAGTATTCTTCTTTGGTTTAGCCATATCGTTATCTTTTATACTTTACAATATTATAAACGTTTATAAAAATCAGTCAGAATCTTTATCTTTGCTTTCTTTATCCTTTAATTCTTTAGGAACAAAATTCATTAATTTTTCTTTAATAAGGATTGGGTGTTCTTTAGCATGAAGCATAAGAATCCCCTGGGCAACAATTTCTTTATGCCTCAATTCATTTATTGACCTACGCTCAAGTTTAGCTGCAATAGGTAAAAATATTAAATTCGCAGTAATCACACCATAAAGAGTCGTAATAAGAGCTGTCGCCATACCTTGTAAAAGATCTGCAAATTTTTCTGCAACTCCCCCAGTACCGCCTGTATCAAAACCATACATCATTACAATTAAGCCAATAACAGTCCCCATCATACCGAATGCAGGTGCATATGTACCCATGAAAGTAAACAGTTCTGCTCCTGCTTCATGGCGACTCATAATATTATTCATCTCCATATCCATATTAGACTTGAGCTTTTTTGCATCTCTTTCAAACGTAGCTTGTTCAAGATAGTTTGAAAAAAACGGATCTTCAATTTCTCTAGCATGTTTTTCTAATGCAAAAAGGCCATCTTTCCTTCCAATTGCTGCAAGCTCTAACATTTTATTGATCACAGCAATGTAATCGAAAGATAAAGAACGTACTGTAATTCCTATCACAGCGGGTATTGTTTTTATACTATTAAAAGGTATTGCTACCATCGCAGCAGCAAAAGTACTGCCGATTACAATGAATAAAGCAGAGTTGCTCCAAAACCAACCTAACTTTTTAATAAAAGTTGCTGATGTTTCTTGTAAATAAATCCCCAAAAGGATAATTATTAATCCTGCAATAATACCTATTGGCGTACCAAGATCTTTCCCATTACTTTTTTTTTCTGAGGCCATGTCTTATTGAATTGTTTTATTTTTCAATGTATTAACAATATTAATTCTAGAATAAAGAACAATCTGAAGCAAAATATTAATCTTTCTTTTTACCTTTTGATAAATTTTTGCTATTTTTATACAACCTTTGTTCTTCTTCTTGTGTTAAGCTTTTGAAACCCTCCCTATTTATTTTATCCAATATAGAATTTAAATCCTTTTCCATTTCAGCCGAGCGAGACATCTCTTTCTCCTTGCTTTGGATTCTATATTCCAAAACTTTTTTAAAAACTGAAAACCATAATGATCTAAAGTGGATTGGCCTCTTTAAGTATAGATAACCTATTATCATCCCAAAAAGATGTGTTAAATGGCTAATATTAGTAAAATTATTAAACGATGAAAAGAATGCAATTACCCCTATTCCAACTACAAACCAAATAGACTTAATTGGAATAATTCCATAAAGATACACTGTTCTATTCGGGAACATGACACCATAGGCAAGAAGAACACCATATATGGCTCCACTTGCGCCTACAATTGGAATCGTTGATTGCAATCCAAAAAGCATTGTACCTAATCCAGATCCTACTCCTGTTATAAAATAAAAATGTAAGAAGTTTTTTTTGCCCCATACTCGTTCCAATTCAGATCCAAACATCCAAAGAACAAACATATTTATAAGTACATGCCAGATATCACCATGAAAAAACATATAGGTAAATGGTTGCCAAATTTTCAACTGTGACCATACCAGCTTAGGTACTAAGCCAAAATTGGAAAAAAACATTATTTCAGAACTAGAAATACTCTGCAAAATAAAAATGGCAAAGTTAATAGATATCAATGTTTTTATGGCATCTGTGAAAAGTGAAGGCTTATAAGAAAGCTGCCCAGGGTTGGATTGAAATTGATATTTCATCTGTCTGTTTATTTTATTTAACCAAAAATCTATGCATAAAATAAAGCCAAAAGATTCATGATAATAATTTTTTTACAACTTTGAAGGATTTTATTGAAGATAATCCTTCAAAGTGATAATTTATTAAACTCCATAAATAATCACTTATCAAGCTACTCGTTTCTTTTGAGACTTTTATTTTTTGAAGTTGATTTATATTGCCAGATAGCAAAGTTGAAAGAATTAAAATGCAATTAGAATCATTCTTAATGTTTGGTAAAATTAAACCTGGCAATTTGGGGTCTTCTAAATTTGGCTGAAATCCAAGATTATTTAATAAAGCACACTCATAAAACCAAAATAAAATCTTCGGGTCAATCAAGGTGTTATTTAAGGCTTTTAAAACTTCTTTTAAAGTTAAAAAAAGTGATGGGTGCGGATCATTATCAGACATGGTTTTATCTGTTAACTCTAAGATAGATATAGCTAAAGATACCCTGAGGAGATCATCTAGAATTTTAGACCAATATTGACGAAAATTTACTTTCGATAAGATTTGTAGATCTCTATTCAATTTGTGATTGTATATTATATCTATATAACAAAGCGGTTGAAAATATGGCCCTTTTGGTGATTTGTTTTTTTTTGCTCCTTTAACGATAAGACTTACTTTGCCATTTTTTTCAGAGAAACATCTAGCTATTAAAGAAGATTCACCATAAGAAAAAGATTTTAGTACAATAGCGGAAGTGCTTACTATCAAATTATTGTAGCCTAATAGGCCTTTGCAAATATTACTTCGTGTTTAGCCGGCTTCCCAGAAACAACACAGCGCAATCCTTCAGGTTTTTCATCAAAAGGGATACATCTAATAGTAGCCTTTGTCTCTTCTTTAATCTTTAATTCAGTTTTGGATGATCCATCCCAACCGCAACGAACAAAACCACCCGATTTCATATGAGAACAAAATTCATCATATGTTGATACAGAATGAGTATTTATATCTCTGAATTTCTTAGCTTGGGTAAAAAGATTATTTTGGATTTTTTCTAGTAATTGCGGAACGGTACTCAAAACATCTTGTTTTGATAAAAATATTTTTTCTCCTAAATCCCTTCTAACTAAAACAACTTTATCATTTTCAATATCTCTTGTCCCTACTTCCATTCTAAGAGGAACGCCTTTCATTTCCCATTCATTAAATTTATACCCAGGTGTATTATTAGTCCAATCTTCATGAGTCCTTACTCCTAAGGTTTTTAATGATTTTAAAATAGGTTTCAAAAATAATTTTATCGCATTTTTATCCCTATCATTTTTTGATATTGGTACAATAACAATTTGCACGGGAGCAATTTTAGGAGGCAACCGAAGTCCCTTATCATCACCGTGTGTAAGAATTACTGCCCCAATGAGCCTAGTACTAACCCCCCAACTTGTTGCCCAAACAAATTCTTCTTTATTGTCTTTTGTTTGAAATTTAACATCAAAAGCTTTTGCAAAATTTTGACCAAGATCATGAGATGTCCCCGCCTGTAATGCTCTTTTATCACCCATCATTGCTTCAATGCAGTAGGTCTTTTCTGCTCCAGCAAATTTTTCAGACTCTGTTTTAACACCAGTAAAAACAGGTACCGCTAAATGATCTTCTGCTAATCGACGATACAGTTCAAGAATGTCAAGTGTTTCTTTTTTTGCTTCCTCTTTAGTTTCATGAGCAGTATGCCCCTCCTGCCAAAGGAATTCACTAGTTCGCAAAAACAGACGTGTTTTCATTTCCCANCTAACAACATTTGCCCATTGATTAATTANAATTGGAAGGNCTCTATAGGATTGNATCCATTTTTTATACATAGACCATATAACTGTTTCAGAAGTAGGCCTTACAATTATCTCCTCTTCTAATTTTGAGTTTGGATCAACTACAACTCCNTCTTTTTTATCATTTTTTAATCTTGTNTGAGTAACTATNGCGCANTCTTTTGCAAAACCCTCAACNTGTTCTGCTTCTCTNGCTAAAAANGATTTGGGAATNAATAGAGGAAAATATGCATTAACATGTCCAGTCTTTTTTATCATTAAATCAAATGAATCTTTTATATTNTCCCATAATTGAAACCCATATGGTTTTATAACCATTGTGCCTTTNACAGGTCCGTAGTCTGCTAATCCAGCTTTCTTTACAATTTGAGTATACCACTCNGAAAAGTTTATATTTTGTTTAGGCAATTTATTTTTCATTTATAANACACAATTTACATNGAATAAAATTACCGGTTTGAACANNATTAGACAAAGANAGAAATGATATANAATCCATTTCTTTCTAGTAATTATTAATATTTTNNATTTTAAAAATGTAATATTANGNNATGATTGAATACAGCTATAAAACAATACATTCTTTAAGANACACAAAACATAGNAANGNTTATAANAAATTNTTAATNGAAGGGAAACGAATAGTTGAAAGTGCNTTAGTTTGNAATGCAANCATTGANATAATTTTCTGTAGTGATGATTTTTTAAAANAAAACAAATCTTGGGTNCNAAAACATTTAAANAAAGACGCNACAATAAAAACAATAGAAAAAAAAACTCTCCTCAAAATTAGCAATACTAAATCTCCACAAGAAATTTTAGCAGTTTGTGACATCCCNAAACAANANCCTATAAAACTAACNATGGATAAATGGATATACNTAGATAAAATATCTGACCCTGGTAATATGGGAACCTTAATNCGNTCTTGTGAATGGTTTGGAATCAANAATATCGCATTATCTCCAAAATGTGCAGATCCATATAATCCAAAATCTATTCGTGCTGCAATGGGNGCTCACTTTGGAGTAACCATACACACAAATACTGATTTAAGCATATTCAAAAAAACTCATAGAATCATTGCTGCAGATTTANGGGGTGAAAATGCTAGTACTTATNAATTCCCANATAAATGTGTTTTAGTTTTAGGAAGTGAAGCTCATGGAATATCATACCAAAACCTAGNTTACNTTAAGGATTTTATTTTCATAAATAAACTAGGATCCGGCAACTCACTGAATGTTTCAACNGCTGGNTCNATTCTTATATATTTANTNATGAATANNTNAAAATAACATACTCAANTTTTNAAAACATAAAGAAACNTTCTNTGAAAAANANATCCGAAACNANAACTGCTTTTATNATTGTTTTTCTATCANTTNTTTCTGCATTTTTGACAGGNNGCATCATAACNTGGCTTGGTATGANTTACGCAGAGTCTCATCAAAAAATTATNACTTTTATATCTTTTATANTTGGACAAAGTTTAATGGTTGTTCCTTTAATNGTTTTTATAAAATTTAAAAACNTNCCNTTNTTTCNTTCAATTCGATTTAAGNTTTTAAANTATAGTACAATAAANTCTNTCATTTTATTNTCAACNGGCTTAATCATTTTATCTGATGAANTAGATAGAATTATTCAGCTTTTTGTNCCAACACCAGAGTATGTTTTANATTTAAANTATTTATTAAAACCCGACTCTTTTTTGGGTACAATTTTATTNTTCACCGCAGTNGTNATTTTAGCTCCNTTNGGAGAAGAAATTATTTTTCGAGGGTTTTTACAACAAATCCTTGAGNANCATTGGAAAGACATTACCCAGGCAATATTNTTTACAGCATTAATTTTTTCNTTAATCCATATGAANCCATATTGGTTTGTTCAGATTTATTTTCTTGGTGTNATATTAGGTTTCCTAGCATGGAAAACANAGTCCATAATAGCACCANTAATTTTACACAGCTTAAATAACTCTATGGCTCTTGTTNCTATCTTCNTTAGAATTACAACAAAATAATTTATACATATGGAATGGACATGTNGCCCCTTGGGTTTTAATTTTTGCCTGTTTTAGTGTCTTTTTTGGTTTTAAACAGATCAATCAAACAAGCATNTAGCACTAATGAAAAAAGANATATTCAAACATGAAATAATAATTTTAAAAAANACCTTTCTACGTTTNCTTAGAAGACACGCAGACATAAATTTAATTAAACTNATAAAAAAAACTCATCCTGCTGATTTAGCAATAGTTTTTCGCTATTTTGATGAAGATCAACAACATGAGGTTTTTTCTTTAATGAAAAACAATGAACANACACTTGAGTTTTTAACAGAGTTNGATGATCTCTTTATTGCAAATCTTCTTAANATAGAAGNTNCTGANCGTATAGCAAGTTTAATTCAAAATGCCTCTACCAATGAGCAAAGCTANATATTAGGTGCTCTTAATAATGATCAAGCAGAATCANTAATAAATAAATTAAAATCAGAAGAAAAAGAAGANATTGAAGAAATAATGGCCTATCCAGAAGATTCTGCAGGAGCCCTAATGGCGACAGATGTCTTCACCCTACATAAAAANACCACATGCCAAGAAGCTCTTNNAACCTTACAAGATCATAAAGAGGCAGAAATGGTNTTTTATATTTATATAACCGAGGATGACAANTCTNTAGTTGGGNTTGCCTCTCTTCGNGCCTTNGCAACTACCAATCCAGAAATAAAATTAAANGAAATAATGNTNAAAAACGTACACAAGGTTAGGCCTGAAACCGATCAAGAGGAAGTTGCCCAGATAGTTGCCCAGTACAACTACCTTGCGGTTCCTGTTGTTGA
>PBXT01000108.1 GCA_002727695.1 Methanobacteriota archaeon
AACAACGAATTGAATACCTGCATCTGCGTCATCAGAATCTAGCATAATCATCAATGCTTCCAAGAAGTTTGCACCTGCAGAAAGGTTGTATTGTGTTCTTCCAGCTTCCAGCATAGAGTTCCACAGTTGTCTACTTCCTCCAGCGCCATCTCCATCGGTTGAAACAGCGACGAAGTTAGACCAACCTCCGTTGGATGTACCTTTCGTTTGTAATTCTTCGAATTCTTCAGCTATCTCTCCCAAAGGATTTGCTGTATCCCATGCCGTGTCTATCGCTGCAAGTATTTTCTCAAACTCTCCTCTGAAAACTTCTCTTGATTGGGTTGGGTCGTCAACAGCGTACATATTTCCATCTTCGACAAATATCCTGGCACCATAGGTTCCACCAGTTGCAGTGACTGGAATTATGTAGGACCCTTCCCAAGTCATTATTGAGGAATCATCGGGATGAGTGCCGTTTGATTGAAGCACTACCCTATCGATGAACTGTCCCTCTCCGGGGAACATTGAACCTACAACCGAATCCAACGGATCCAAATCATATTGTACAATGTCTGCACTAACAATTGAGTTTGATGAATGACCCATCGTAAGTGCATGGATGTCTATCTCTGAACCTACACTAGCAAACTTTGTTGTAACATATCCATCAATGCTTAATGTGGATACAGAATTACCATTAATTTCGCTATCATTTGGGGCTTCTATACTTGCTACTACAGGTTGTAATGTCATGCAAAGAAATAGGATCGCAGTTAGGACAACTCTTCGGCTCATAGTAATGCTATACAATACTAGTATAACATTGATACTAATAGCGAATATAGTGGATATTATGACTTTGAAATGCCAAGGTATAGTTTTCCATCTTTAGAAAACGCTCCACAACCAGCATCTTCAGAATCAATTTCTGTCCATATACCTCCAGTTGGAGTAAAGGATGAGCTTGGTAGACCTATTGATGAAAGCCAAAGCCCCATAGGCGAAATGCTGGATGATGTTTCTCCGGATATATTCCATGACTGAACAGACACGATATTCCCTACATCTTCAAGGCAAAATGCACTGTGATTAGTTGTAGAATCATCTATCTCAAACAGATTTCTTATGTCGCCTATGTTTTGAGTATCAGAGATATTGGTGCTTGTTACATCATAATTTATCCAATTGCTAGAAAATACTACATTTGTTGGCTCTCTTTGTGTAGTGAGTTTAGTGCTTAGATTCATTTCTTCTCTATTGATTCCATCACAGTTCATACTGTTCGGCATACAACCGTGAATGTTGATAGAATTCTCGATTATTTCTTCAAGATAGATGACTGGGCCTACTCTGCTTTTTTTGACATCTCCCGAATCGACAAGGGAGGCATCATATCGATTGTCTAGGGACCACTTAGGAGGATTATGTTCGATGAAAATATCCCATTGTGCAGAGAACTCATCAAGGTCCCAATCTATTGTGAGCCATTCTCGAATAATCATGTTTTTTGATGAAAATTCTTGCAAGTGAGTGACATTCAAGTCACCTTCAATTCTAATTTGACCTCCCGAATCAATGGGCCTTAATCCAGAAACATTCACCTCTCCAGAAAGAAAAACACCCACTGGTTTATTTTTACAAATTTGACATTCTGAGGTGATTGATTCTACGTCCAAGTTTAAATCAACAAGTGCACCTGGTTTGAAATCGTTGAGACCCAATGAATCCATAGAGGATCTAGTTTTCAAGTCGAGTGTTCCTTCTATATGCTCGACTTCCAATTTTTCTAATTCGTCACCTTCTGTTTTGAAATCTAAAGATGCAGTCGAAATTATGACTAGTAGAATCACAAAAATTTCAACTGGTCTGAAGTAGCTCATTTCCAGTCACTCATTTGCCCTGAGGTGCTTAGTATTCATTTGACTATCTGAATCTAAGGAGAAAATCAATCCAATACTTCGCCTTCGAATATTTCGGCATCTAATATCTCGCCTTCTGAATCATCATTGGTCAAAACGACACGATTTTTGGTATTCATCATTGTAGATACAACCCCGACTATGCCAGCTATGAGGATTAGTGACAAAAATGACATCGCGAGTGGATAATCAGAATACAGATTTGCCAGAGCAGATAAGAATCCTTCATCTGTTGAATCTGTTGCAGTAACCTTTGGTTTAATCAATGCGACTACTGCAGATTGGTCATATACTAATCTAGTGAAAGTTAGCCTTCCATCATAGTCTGGATCATAAACATCAGAAGGAGATGCAGGGTCCAAATCAGAATAAAAGTCGGGCCGCTGCTCGAATGCGATGTCAATTGGTTGGCTGAGGTCTAGGGTTAGAATAACATCCACTGTGTATGGGATTCTTGATTCGAAGAACTCAGGGTCTTCGATAACTCCGAACAGAGTGATTGCTTGTCCAGTTACATCGAAGTGAGCCCACTTGCCCCATGCAGAACTATCTACATCGATGTCGTAATACCAAGTATCTGCTTGGCGGATTCCAGCACCTTGTGCATCATTGCTGCCATCTTCACCCAAATCGATGGATAACTGAAGTTGGCCTGCTTGTACAGTTTCTAACTCGAATTCTGAAGCAGCGAGTGTCGCTTCAAGGCGTTCTGTACCGTTAGGAATCCAAACATAATGCGAATCTTCGGTGTAGTAGACAGCACCATTTGCACCATTGTTGAAGTGGTTCCAGTCGCCCTTCCATGAGTGCTTAACTCTGTCAGTGTTAACAGGAATTGTAGCGACTCCCATCATTTCTTGATAGATTTCGTATGCATCCCATACATCATATTCAGGATGATCTACAAGGCCATCTCCATTTTGGTCACGCATCAATTGAAGTGTTCTTGCCAATGCTACTGCTGCATCGGTATCGGTTAGTCCGTGTCCTATTCTCCAATCGTGGCATTCACCTGTTGCGCTTCTGTAACATTGCTCTGGAATGTCATTACATGCGTCTTCGGAATTGCCATCTTCACAGGAGTTAGCCATACCGTCGTATCTTGCTGTGAGTTCCAAAATCAATTCAAACTCATGCACTCTGCTGAAGTTATCAGTATCCCAGTTTTCATACTGTCCATATGCAGCAGTTCCTTCGCCACCGACTAAACTGCTTCCAAAGTCATGGTCGTCTCTGTGGTAATCTGCNACNCCTAGAGAAGGTGCAGCATTCAGAACAAGTCCTGCAATTCCTCCAACGTGTGGTGTTGCCATTGAAGTCCCGGATATTGACATGTAGTACAAGTCACCCTGAGTTCTAGTCGATGCATCGATTGCAGTTCCTCTAGGAGCAGTAGCCCAGATGTCACGACCCGGTGCGCCAACATCTGGCCAAGTGTGCTGCTGATTCATACATCCTCGTGATGAGAATGAAGTTACTGCGGTTCCATCATGTGTTAGTGCCGCAACTGAAANCGCAGACGGTGTGTTTGCATACACATTTGTCCTCAGATCGCCAGAACATTCCGCACCGGAACCTCCAGAGTTAGAAGCAGCAAAGATCACTGCAACTCCATTATCGAAAGTCAGTTTGTCAGTTAATTGGGCGATTACTCCGTTAGGATTGTAATCGCCATCGGTTCCCCAGGAGTTTGAAACAACACGAATGTGATGCTGATTTTGTCCTGGCTTAGAGTGTGCATAAGTCCATTCTAGGCCTTGTTCTGCTGCAAAGATTGAGGCACCGTCACCAGTTCCGAGAGCGACCAATTGTCCTCCCTTAGCAACTCCAGCTCTGCGACCACTTGATGCATCTCCGTTACCTGCAATGGTTCCGCCTACGTGTGTGCCGTGGCCAGAAGAAGTGTCAGAATTGCGGGTTTCTGTCCAGCCAACTCCATCGAACTTTGCGGAATAAATCGCTTTGTCTCCAGTCCATGGTTCTAGGTAGTCATAGTCTGGGTGGCCGGCATCGACTCCGGTATCTAAATCGACAATTGCAGTACCATCTCCGTCCCACTCAGTGAATGAGAGGTCGATATCATACTCGACTAGGCCGTTTGGAGAGATAATCGCTCTGCTCCAAGAATCAGTTGCAGTTACTACATGGGTAGTTTCGTGCATCATGATTCCAGCATCTGTTTTTGGCTCTCCTCCCCACTCAGGTGGAAGGTAAAAGAAATCCAGTGGNTTGTCTAATTCGAGATATTCAATTCTGTCCCANTTNGACAGNTGNCTNACATCNGAGATTGTTCCTTCAACTAATCCACCNTCTACNAGNGGTGCTCTTCCAATCAAATCAAANCCTAANTCNNTCAAGCGGTTTTCNTCNCTCTCNGTCATTGGAGANTTAAGTTGGAAAATGACTGGNACNATTTTTGAATCATCNGAGGTTTCTAATTCCTCGATCAAATCATNNTTCATTTTTGTANAATCNCCCAACGGATTNACTCCATCAGCTAAAGGCGATGCAACNGCAGTAAGCATTAGCAATTGAATGAACATAGCNGCCGAAATGACNTAGCGCCTNGATGATGCCATGTNTNNACTTCAAAGCATGATTGTTATAACAATACTGATAATTTGACTTATCNGTATCTTACCGAATTANCTNGTNAATCANCGNCATNAGCCGANTNANTCCAGATTCNTGNACNTCCTTCGACTTGTTATGGCTCCAATNATACGCNAANTTCAGTAGGTCAAGGTAATGNCCGTGNCCGTCTTTGACNAACTTCTCATGAAGTGGNTCGTTGTTGATTAGAACATCTCCCCAAACGTTAGCGGAAGTNCCCTTCTTNCCCTTTGGTAGGTCGAANACTTCTCTNGTTGTTGGCTCNAGTAGGTTCTTCCAAACNACTGCNGGATTNACAGCCATTGTAACTTCAACAATAATTTCGTCCTCGCTTAGACCNGTNCCAGTCTGCCAAGAATNTTCACCCATGTCTGCAAGGAATGGTAGGCANAGNTCNCTGATNGANAGNCCAGTCATTGGGTCTGCTCCAGTCATGTTAGCGAATGCTTCTCNCATGCGNCCTCTGTCTGCACCNTGTGCNCCAGTGATTGAGCGCAACTTGTCAATNGATGTAGGGACAAGGAAGCGNATNTCNGTGTAGTAGACCAATGCTTGAGCAGCTCCACCTTCAGTNGGTGCGAAGATGTGAGAGAATGGTTGAGCNCCNCCNGANTCGCCAAGCATGTCAAGTGGGAATAGTGTCTTCAGAGCATTTGTNGCNACTGATTGAACAACNCGNCTNATCAATCTCTCAGGAGCAGCGGATACATCGTTGAANGTNTCCATNTACTCNTCNAAGTTCAATACATCATAGCCACGAACTGCAAGGATTGAGTGNACATTTGGTCCAAGNTTCTTGCTGTCGCCAACCTGTGCTTGACTAATCCATCGNGCNCCCTTTGCTTGGTCGCTAGCAGTAATCAAGTCAGCATATGCTTTGTATCTGCGAGTAACTCTGTTCATGAAATCTGCTTGGTCAAGTTTTGTGAAGACAGTTGCAGCGTAATTCGATTTCAATGCGTGGTCAGCGACTTGGCTAGCATTGACACAAGTCAGTAGGTTGCCTTGGTCTTGAGGATATACTAACAATCTGCGTCTCTTTGAAGCGCCACCGAGTGTGCCGATGTTCGGGTCAGTAAGCAAGTAACCCAATGTTCCTGTGACTTCGAACAAGCGTGCGTACTTATCTTCATCAGTTGCGTTCTTGATCCACTCATCTAGTCCTGGCTCAATGCAGTGGAACTCTAGTGGGACCATTTCTGAACCTGCGCCGAACATTTGGCGAACAGTAGATGATGACATCATTCCCATCATAGTGTATAGTGAAGTCTTACCAGTCGTTAGGTAAACATCAGTAATGCCTTCTTCACCGAAAGAGATACGGCGGTCTGGAAGATTTACTAGGAGGTTGAATGCAGTTGCAGTATCTCTGTTTCCGTCAACTGCTGGTGTAATCCAAGTTGTTGGCTTTGTCATTAGATAACCGCTAGCGTCCTTTCCGAACCCAGCAGGTGAGTATCTTATCCAGCCGAATCTGTTGTTGAATGCAACTCCTCTGTGCATAAGTGATGGATAGTACACTTTGTCTTGCGGGTCAGAATCTGGAACGACTCCTCTGTGACCAAGTCCCCAAAGAATAGGTTCCCATTCAGCTTCGCCATCGTCGTATCCACCAGAGCCTAGCAATGGGTGGTTTTCAGACAAGGTCTCTCCAGTTAATAGAGAGCCACCGAGTCTATCTTCGTCTCCAGTTGAACAGAAAAAGAAGGTTTGTGTGGTAACTAATTGCTTAGGCGTCCACATGTTTGCATTAACTACAGTCTTTTGCTTCAAGAAATCAGAGATTGTGCTAATTCTCCTTTCAAATTTGAAACGGTCGGATTCAATCCATGTTGAACCAAGAATCAGATTAGTGTTCAGTAGCTTTGGGACTCCTGGACCGATGTATCTAGTCCTAGGGTCTGCCTTGGTGTTGTCAGTTTCATGAACCATTTCCCAAGGTCCTTTTTGCGGGACGTAATTCAAAAATTGCTCATGATCAAATGGCATTTTTTGCGCTTCTTTGACAGCGTCCTCTACCTTGTCCATCAACTGTACATATGTTTCGGAGGGGGATACTCTCCCGCTTTCCTGAAATTGCTTCTGCGATACTGCTCTATGTTCCCACATTTATTTTCACCTCAAAATTTCTTTTTCTTCTTCGGAGGTTCTTCTGCGACTGGTT
>PBXT01000003.1 GCA_002727695.1 Methanobacteriota archaeon
AGAGACTTTTTGCATGTGAAAGGAATCATCGAAATCTCCCTTGTTCCACATAGCATCATCGAATGTGGCTTTCCCTTGTTGCAATGCTTTACTTGCATGTTCTTCGACCAAACTATGAACCCATTCCTCTAATTCTTCTAAAGAATCTACAGGTGGCGCTCTATGCATCAATATTGAACAAAATGCATCTTCAACCTCGATACCCATGACTTGGGGCGGAGAAAGGGGACCTCGCAATCCTATTCTGTAATTCAGAAACCACTGCTTTTCACAACGTCTGAATGTAGTTAATGATGATGCAGATAATCTTCCACGAGCCCTACCTATGGATTGAGCCTCAGGAGGGATTTGAGCAGGCATTGCCACACCTCACGAGTCGAAGGAGTAGTAATCTCCCTTTGCACGTTGTTCTCTATCTTTGCGACTTGCTTCTTTGTTTATTCTCGGTCGCTTAGAATCATGGTCTCTTCGGAAAGTCACATCCACCCCCCCAAGGAACCGATTCATTCCCGCTCTTAACTGGAAAGGACCCTCTGCAAGACCGTGCTTCCCACCTTCTCCCTCGAATACTAGTAAAGAATCAGATACAATGTCGATGAAATATACGTCGTGGTCAATCACGAATGCGGCTTTTTCGTTAGATTCCATTGTCCTTCTAATCGCCTTGGCTGCCTCCATACGAGCATTTGCATCTAGATGTGCACTCGGCTCATCCAGAAGGTACAAGTCGGCTTCTCTGCCCAAACAAATTGCTATTGCTACAGCCTGGGCTTCTCCTCCAGATAGGTTGTTGACTTGCTTAGCTAGAAGTTCGTCCACTCCAAGTGCACGAATCACGTTGACGTTGTATTCACCGCTTCTCCACCTAGGTCCGACTTCGGCATCTAACCAGGTTTGAACAGTGCAATCCATATCCGTGTCAATGTGTTGAGGTTTGTAAGAAATTGATGCGTCTGCAGTGACCCATCCTCCATCATATTCGTGCTCTCCTGATAGGATTTTGATCATAGTTGATTTTCCAGTTCCGTTTGGNCCAACTACNCCGACNACTTCGGCTTGGTGNACCTTNCCTTCACCNGTNTTTAGACTGAAATCTCCTAGTTGCTTCTCAANNNCTCCCCACTCCACTACNGGGTTACCTAATTCATTAGANCGNTCTGTATGGGTTTGGAATTTGATNGGTTTATCACGAATCCTNACATTTTGTTCTACCAAGAANCCGTCAAGATANGCATTGATTGCTTGTCTAGTNGANCGNGCNGGAGTGAATATTCCAAANGCNCCTTTCTTNCCATANACNATGTGAATCAAATCGGCTAGTACATCNAGAACTGCGAGGTCGTGCTCNATTACGATNACTCTGGAGGTTTCTGATAACTCCTGAATNATTTTCACGATTCTCATNCTNTCGTGGATATCAAGATACGANGATGGCTCATCGAANAAGTAAACGTCNGCTTTCTTTAGCAAGGTAGCACATATNGCAACCCTTTGNAATTCACCNCCNGANAANTGGTCAAGGTCTCNNTCNAANAGNTGNTCNATACCAAGTTTTGTAACCATTTCATCAAAGATTNCTCTNTCATCNACNGATGATAGCAATTGGCCGACNTTNCCTTTCACAGCTTTAGGNATNTGGTCNACATATTGCGGTTTNAGAGCAACNGNTACNTNTGATTCGCTAACATCTTTCAAGAAGTCTCTCAACTCTCCNCTNGGNAGNCTNGNGATNACATCNTCCCACCAAACTTCNTCAGCCTCAAAATCNCCNAGGTTAGGNNTNATNGANCCATTNAGGATGTTNAATGCNGTAGATTTNCCCATTCCNTTTGGTCCAAGAATACCAACTACNGATTCCTTAGAAGGNGTTGGAAGTCTNAANAATCTAAANCCATTNAGNGAATATCTGTGNATCATNTCNCTCTCTAACTCNGANGGCAACTGNGTGATNATTAATGCATCATGNGGGCATTTATTGACNCANATACCNCAACCGATACANAGTGANTCTGAGATGTGAGGTTTNCCAGTGTGTTCATCCATCACAACACANTCTTGCCCGTTACGAACNGGGGGGCAAAANGTCATGCACTCATCCATGCACTTCTTTGGTTGACAATTGTCTTCCTTCAGAACTGCAACACGCATGTCTTACCCTCCTCAAGTTAGTCGTNGAATACAATGTTCATCAATCAGCCGGTANTTATGGCAAAATAGTGCCATTTAGCAANGAACATCCANCTTGCCAATGGCANGNTGTCTCAAACNAGTCCCTTGACGTGCTCGTGTCCACGAATCAACTTGGTTGTNCATGGNGTTGGGAACTTCATGCTNGCCTTGCGTAGAGCATCCTTAGCAACCAGGTAGTGTTCTGGTGTGAANTGAAGAGAAATGATTCTCTGACCACGCTTAACTCTTGCAGCGGTACCAACGTTCTTTCCGAANGCACAGCGCATNCCTTGAGAAACACGGTCAGCACCNGCACCAGTNGCCTGCTTGTTTTCACGAAGGACGTGGTGAGGGTATGTGTGAACTCTCAATGCGTAATTTTGAGCACCNGCNNCNTTTCTGATTGTAGAGTTAGAAATAACACGAGCTGCTTCNAATGCAGTGTGTCTAATTTGACANGATTCATCTGCGATAAGNTTCAATTCCATTAGGAACTGTCCTGTCTCNGCAGCACGNCGGTTTCCAACGTGGAATTGCATAATTCTGTTGTTTGGAACACCACCGATATACTTGCGTCGAGTATATGCAGGACCTTTCAGTCTNCGGTACATCTTTGCGGGCTTACGTGCCATGCTTGATACCTCCGGGCGAGTTTGCGACCCACCGTCCCTATATGACCATACCGATGCAATTCAAGCAAGTCCCCGAAGGGGAAAGGTCATGGATGGAGCACTCTTAGGCGAGTTGATGTCAGGCTGGAGAAGGCTCCTTGAAGAGGAATCTGAACACCAGTGGTTGTCGTTTGCTGTGTTTAGTGCAATTGTGATTATTGGCGCTGTGTTAATCGATTGGTCTAGTGACTTATCTGGAGTTCATGATGGTAGCACGCTTGAAGTTGATGGCATTGTCATGGATTCTGCGGGCGATTCTATTCTTTACCAAACTGATGAAGGGATTAGAGTTACATACAACGATAATGAAAATAATGCACAGTATGCAACTTGCCTCGAAGAGTACAGGGGTATGACTCTTGCCTGCTTGGGCAATGAGGGTATGTTGGGCTTCATTGGCGATGGTAGCGATGATTGTGACGACACATGGTGCCAATTCAGTATCGGCGAGAACATCACGGCCACACAAGTTTCTGGTAATGGCTTGGCGATTCTGATGGTTGTTCAGGATGGAACTAGTGATGCTTTAGCAGCAATTTGGTTTGGAGAATCGAACCCCGAACCTATGATATCTGACCATGAAGGAAATATGCATCTTGATGTTATCCTGCCCACAGAAGACGGCTGGATGGTCGGTGGCTCCTGGCAAGCGCCAGCCAATTGGCTGGGCTCCAATCCTACTTCGCCCCCGATGTATGAATTAATCTTGCATGTGACATGGGATGGAGTCAACGCTCCAGCAATCGAAATTGTACATATGGGTAACGAGGGGGCAATTCATGGATTATTCGCTACTGATGAGGGAGTAATTGCTACAGGTACATCAGATACAGTATCAATCATCAATGACGAAATAACATCTTTGGGAATGTCTAGCTATGCCGCAGTAGGCGATAATAATGGAGACGTTTGGTTGTTTGGTGGCATTGGTTCTGATACTGTGGCAATCATAACTGGAACTGAAATAAGCGTTGAGAGATTACCTGAGCCTCTCAAGATCTTACCATCATACGTTACATGTGACGAAGATGGAATGATCTCAATTCATGGAACTGACAACTCCGATAGCCCTTCTTCGTTGTCTATAGATAGCAATGCTCGGCAATCTTTTACAAGTCTAAGAGGCATTCTTGATCTAAGTTTCATGTTGGTTTCAATCCTAATATTTTCAATAATGGGTTGGAATATTTTCGAGGCTATCCGTAAGGGTGAAGTNTTCTGATTCATTTACNATTCATCCGATAGGNATNAATGATTCTCAAGGGCATCATTTACGAACCCCCTTCAAAGTGTAACCACCCTAGCGCAAGCAATGGATGTGTCCCGATGGCGAAAAGAGGTATGATGGACCAATATATGGACATCAAAGCAGAACATCCAGATTCTGTGCTATTTTTCCGCATGGGAGACTTTTACGAGCAGTTTCATGATGACGCAGTAGTTGCTTCTGAAGTGTTAGGACTAGCCCTAACCAGTAGAGATAAGAAAGCATCCGATCCTATTCCAATGGCTGGTTTCCCTTGGCATGCATTAGAAGATAATTTGAGGCAGATGTTGCAAGCAGGTTTCAAAGTCTGCGTAGCCGAACAGGAAGAAGGACTGAGAGAAGGTGCTAAGTTACTCGAGAGAGTTGTAACAAGGATATACACACCTGGTTCCCTCTATGAAGAAAGTCTGATTGGAGTTGATGAAGTTGCAGGCCTTGCTGCAATTTCACTCAAAGGAGATGGCGTTGGGCTAGCGATTCTTGATGCTTCAACCGGATACGTATGGACTGTAGAACATCACGGAGATGAAAGGTGGTCTAGGTTACTAGATGACTTACTCAGAAGCAATCCGAAAGAGTTGATTTTCTCTCCAAGAGATGCTGACAGAGAGGAAGTTCGAAGTGTGATATCGCAACTAGATGGAATCACATTATCTCAACATACATCATCCAGAAAGAAGGGGCAAGACGCTCTAAAAAACATCCTTGATGTTGCTGATTTAGGCCATATTGACCTCGGAGATTCACCTTTAGCAATCGATGCAGCCGGACTCGCTGCAGATTATCTAGCAGCGATGCACATAGTTGATTCAATCGATTTCAGAGAAATCGAAATTATGCGACCAGAAGGAAATATGATACTCGACCAAACTACTCTCAGAAATTTGGAGCTGACTCAAACATTAGCCGGAGAAAAAGAAGGTTCGTTGCTAGGTGCTATTGACAAATGTCGGACTTCTATGGGNAGGAGGATGCTCAAACAATGGCTATTACGTCCACTCGCTAACAAAGAAAAAATCGAGCATAGACAAGACGCAGTAGCATCTTTGGCAAGATCTTCCAGGCGTTTGGATGAATTACAAAATAGTCTCAAAGGATTGAGAGACATGGAAAGGTTGGCAACCCAACTTTCTTACAACCGTTCAGGTGGTCGTGACTTGGTTGCAATTGGACTTGCACTGGANAGAATGCCTCGATTAAAGGCACTCTGCATGGAAGTCGATAACTCNTTACTTAGTACCTTATCTGCGGACTTAGATGTCCTAGAGATGATGCGGATCGATATTCAGGCAAACCTCAATGATGAGCAGCCCCTTTCATTACGTGATGGTGGAATAATCAGAGAAGGTATAGATGCGAAGTTAGATGAATTGCGAAAGGCCGCAGCATTAGGACATAAGTGGTTCAAAGATTTAGAAGTCAAGGAAAGAGCTAGACTGGACATTCCTTCACTAAAGGTGAGACATAATCGTCAGATTGGATGGTATATTGAAGTCACAAAGACTCATTTGTCCAAAGTCCCAGAGGATTGGAATAGAAGGCAGCAAATGACTAACGGAAATCGATATGTTACAGAAGAATTGGTTGAGTGGCAAGACAAACTTGTCACTGCTGCAACCAAGGCCAATGCAATCGAATATGACATGTTTAGAGACCTGAGAGATAGATGTAGAGAAAAATCCAGAACTCTAGGAATGATTAGTTCTAACGTTGCACAAATCGATGTATTGCAGTGCTTTGCTGAAATCGCAAGGAACCGTTCATGGACTAGGCCCGCCATTTTTGAAGATGAAAGATTGGTCGCTAAAGGCCTAAGGCACCCTGTATTAGAGGCTCAAAGCGGTTTCGTTCCTAATGACCTCAGACTTGACAAAAAGCGTCGCTTCCTCCTGATTACTGGTCCAAATATGGGAGGAAAGTCAACCCATTTACGATGTGCAGCACTACTATCAGTTTTGGCGCAATCTGGCTCCTTCGTTCCAGCAAGCAGCGCACAAGTAGGATTGGTCGACCGAATTTTTACCCGAGTTGGAGCATCTGATGATATCAGAAGAGGACGCTCAACATTCATGATGGAAATGATGGAGGTGGCTCACATTTTGAAGAGGGCGACAAACAAATCTTTGGTATTGTTAGATGAAATAGGCAGGGGAACCTCAACCTTCGATGGATTGTCAATTGCTTGGTCTGTAACAGAAGACATCTGTAAGAGAATAGGTTCTAGAACTCTTTTCGCAACTCACTACCATCAACTAATCGGATTAGAGGGTGATGCAGCAGGCTTGGTGAATGTACATGTTCAGGTCGCCGAATCTGATGGAGAATTGAAATTCCTTCATACTGTTTCAGATGGCCCTTGCGATGATTCCTATGGAATCCAAGTTGCCGCTTTGGCAGGACTTCCGAGGCATGTTGTAGAACGTTCCAGTGACCTGCTTGGTTTCTTAGAGAGACAAGCTCAAGGNGCNAAGGCTGGAGAAAAAGGAGCNCCTANNGCACGTAGTGCNGGACAATCTTCNCTGCTAGGATTTGTNGGACAACCGCAAGTCAGAATCGAAAAAGATGCATTGGGAGANGCNTTGAAANAAGCAATATCNANNATNGACCCAGACGCTATGAGCCCAAGGCAAGCCCACGATGCTCTGTATGAATTGCTGAAGTTAATGGAGGAAGAAAAATGAGCGAACCTTCGAGAATAAAGCAACTTGATGACAGAACGATTGGNCACATCGCAGCCGGAGAAGTTGTCGAAAGGCCTGCCCAAGTAGTCAAGGAATTAATCGAAAACTCAATCGATGCTAAATCATCTAGAATTACGGTTGAAATCGACCGTGGAGGATTTGATTTGATCAGAATTACCGATGATGGANCAGGCATCCANGAGCACGATTTGCCGCTCTCTCTTGACAGGCATGCAACCAGTAAACTNTCCAATGAAGAAGATCTTGCTGCGATAGGCACTTTAGGATTCAGAGGAGAAGCNTTAGCTAGCATTGGTATGGTCAGTAAACTCTCAATTTCCAGTAGGCCTCGGGGTACTGAAGGACGAAGTATAGTAATGGATAACGGAAACAANGGNAAAATCGAGCCTGCNGGAATNGCAGAAGGNACCTCNATNGAAGTNTCNCANATCTTTNCTAATCAACCNGCAAGNNTGGCTTTNCAACGCAGACCNGCCACNGAAACAAGCAAAATTGTNGACGTAGTAGTCTCTCANGCNATCNGTCATCCTGAAGTTGGNTTNAGATTGNTTAGTGATGAAAAAACCATTTTGGAAGTACCTGCAGTTGACGAAATGGAAGACCGCTTGTATGATGTTCTAGGAAGACAAGCCGGAAAGATGATTCCGATTTCAGCNCCAACAAGCGATTCTGATGCACCAGGAGATGAAAGATGGTCTGGATGGATNTCCACNCCNGANATTACTCGNGGAAAGGGCGATGAAATCCATGTTCTGATTAACGGCAGNCCGGTTGCTGCTCANCCGTTTTTNCAATCGATTAGAAGAGGATACAAGACGAGATTGATGCAAGGCAGGCACCCTGTTNCAGNANTGCTTCTTGATTTACCAAANGNTGAAGTCGATGTGAATGTACATCCTACTAAGCGTGAAGTCAGACTCAAACATTCTTGGCGTGTTCTAGAAAGACTTGAGCGCAGTATTGCTTACACACTAGAATCAACACCAACAGAGCCAGAATCCAGCGGAGGAATTACTGGGATCACATCATTAGCACCTCAACCAGTGGAGAGAAGGGTTGTCGAGAAGCCTGCATGGGCACAAACAGCACAAATTTCACTCACTGGAGAGAAGCCGGTTGAAATCAAGAAGGAAAAGCCTCGACCAATATCACAGCCTGAATCATCTCAAACCACAATCACGGGAGTTGAAGCGATAGCCCCCGCTCTTTCAATCGCTGAAAGAGAATTACACAGGCATGCTGGATGTGGGGAAACAGAAGATATTGACAATACAGAGCCACTGGGACCAGTAATCAACGACCTCCCTGCTATGGAACCTCTTGCGCAGTTCGCCGATTCGTACATCTTAGTTCAAGCAGATGAAGAGCTATTGCTCATCGACCAACACGCTTTGCACGAAAGAATTCGGTATGAAAGATTGAGACATGATGAAAGCCTTTGGCAAGCACAAGAGCGAATCTCTCCAGTTCCTCTTGACCTCGATGCAAGACAAATTGCGAGATTAGAAGCGAGAATTGAAGATTTGAATAACATTGGATTTGTTATTGAAAAGAAAGCCGCTGGATATTCTATAACTAGCGCACCTGCTCTACTTTCTGCAAGTGAATTNGAACCATTTATGCATGACATTTTACTAGATATGAGTGAAGATGGAGCCCCTCTGGAGACCATTGAACAACGCAAGGACCATTTGGCATTCCTAAATTCATGTAGAGGCGCTGTGAAGGCAAATGAGAAACTAAACTTGTCACAGATGAGGAGATTGCTTGATGATATGCGCAGAATCCCAAATCCTTGGGCCTGTGTACACGGTAGGCCAACTGCTATGAGGATTCCACTGAATGCTCTAGACCACCACTTCGGACGTCATGGTTGATTTTTGACATTCAATCCAAGATTGATCAATTGTTCTAAGAAACTAGGCCATGCTACCTTATGCAAATTGGCACCCTCGATAATTCCGCCGCATATTGAGGCCAAAACTATCGCAGTCATCTGAATTCTATGGTCATCGAATGTTTCAACAATTCCTTGCGGCCGGACCGGTTTTTGACCTCCTGGAACTGTAATACCATCATCATTTATTGACGATGTAATTCCAAACTTGGAAAGTAGTTCTGCAGTCTTCGTTATTCGATTCGATTCCTTGAAAGCCGCATGCTTTGCTCCACTAATTGTACCGCCTTCGCCTAATGCAAGCCATGCAGCCATGGGAGTGATCAAATCATTAGAATCTCGTAAGAATGTGTTATCTAAATCATGACCTATTGAATCTGCAACTTCTGGTGCATTCTCGACATCTAATCCTGATAATTTTGCAAATGCCATCATCGAAGCATCAGAGGGAATGACAACATCTGGACAGTTGACCACCCAAGACTCTCCTTGATTGACAGCACCGGTCTTTTTACACAAATCCCAAGTCAAATCAGAATGCTTTCGAGACACAGCTTCTCCATGTATATTGATTTTGAAACCATTTGTGCGAGGCGCCATAAGCATCATTGCTGAGTGGAATTGAGATGTCTTCGAAACATCAATACTGACTGATTTTGCAGTGAATGGCCCAGTTAATTGTAGAGGATACTCGGAATTTTCCGAAAGTGATTTCGCACTTATTTCTAAAGATTTAACCAAATGTAAGGAACTCCTTGCTCGGAGGCTTGCATCTCCATCAAGTGTAATCGGGAAGTCGCAAGTTGCAGCTTGTGCAATCAATAGCCGGAGCGCCGTCCCACTATTTTGACAATCTAAAACTGAGTTTGGCGGATTTAGGTCGCCACCAGTCATGGTCATACCATCCCATTTGATTCCCAAATTAATCAAGCAATCAATCATGGCTTGTACATCTTCGCCGATCTCCCACATCTCGATTCTTGTCGGGGATTTGTCCATACTAGCTAGAGTCAACCAACGCATTGAATGGCTTTTAGAAGGTGGCAATCTTAGTTTACCAGAAAGGATGCTGGGCTCGATTTCNAGCAGATTACCAACTTCACGACCTGCACTAGAAACTGACAACTCCTTCCCCCCGTGTATAAAGCCAAGCGGCATCAGGAGAAGAAGTCATCCAATGCGCATATTGAAGTGCGTCATCGATGTAGGCGTAAATATGGTCACAGACGCGCTAAATCGGCCTTTGCGTGACCTGAGGATATCCTTGACAGACCGCTGTAATATGCGATGCAGGTATTGTATGCCCAGAGAGCATTTCGATTCACACGATTTCCTTGCTAAAGAAGAAATACTATCCTATGAAGAATTGACTACTGTAGTAGAGTCTCTAATTCCATTGGGTCTTACGAAGGTCAGGTTGACCGGAGGAGAGCCATTGTTGAGAAGGGACGTCTGTTCCTTCATTGAAATGCTACCAAAGGAACTTGATTTGGCTATGACAACCAATGGAATACTTTTGGAAAGATTCGCAGCAGACTTAGCCGCTGCTGGTTTGAATCGAGTTACCGTCTCTCTGGATGCACTTGATGTTGAAACATTCCAAGCAATGGGAGATACTGATGAAACACCAGAAACTGTGCTGCGTGGCATTGAAGCTGCACGAATGGCAGGGCTTACGGTTAAGGTAAACACCGTAATTAGAGCAGGATATAATGAGCATTCTGTCGAAAAAGTAGCAGAGCGATTTGTTGGAACTGATGTTGTTGTACGATATATCGAATTCATGGATGTTGGTGAAACCAATTCATGGAATAACGATGAAGTCATCACAGGTGAAATGATGCGAGCGATGCTAGAAAATCTTCAACCTGTTAAGCCAAATCACGTTGGAGAAGTTGCCAATCGATACATCAGAGGAAATCAAGAGATTGGATTTATCGAGAGCGTATCAAAGCCATTCTGCGGAGACTGCAATAGAGCTAGAATCAGCGCAGATGGATCTCTTTACACTTGCTTATTCGCATCCAAAGGAAACGACCTGAAAGCCTTGCTTAGAATGGGTGCGACCAAGGAACAGATTGCTGATGCTGTCAGAAGCATATGGTCGGTAAGAGACGATGCTTATTCACAAAATCGTGGAAACCAGGTCCAAGAAAAAGTGGAAATGTCATTTATTGGCGGCTAATCAGAAGTTGGTAACTTAATCTTAGCAAGCACGGTATTGCTTCCTTTGTCGACCAACTGGAAAGTGTGGTTTCCTGAGTCGCATTCGATTTCTTCACAATTGATTACGAAATAATCGCCTTTGGTTATTGACCATCCAGCATCACGGTCATGGAATGACACATTTGAGCCAACAGTACCGTAGACATCAGCATCATCTACAAATCCGTAGTGCTCTTTGATACTCTGGCCACTTTGGTTAACTATTGCCCATTCAACTTTAGATGGGTCCAAAGATTGGTCTATGCTCGTAATTGAGACAACATGGTATCCATTTGAGAGCGCTCTAACAGACACTGATGCTTTAGGGTCGGCCTTTTCCACAGTATCAAGCGTGGTGGACATCATTACGAAAACCATACTCGAAAGTAGTACAGTGATGGCAAGTAAAAGCACAGTAGCGATGACTGGGCTTACCGCTTGGTCATCTCGGTGCATGACAACCCCTTGCATACAAATCACTTGAATCAACCGCTTAGATTTCTGAAAATAAACCGTATTTGAACAGTATTGATTCGTTTCAGACAATCCAAAACATACGCCTACAGGTTACTGCTCTCCAAATTATGCCCTTAGTCAATCGGTTGAACATCATGTTCAAAATCCAATCTGGCAACCTGAAAATCATACTACCAATTTTGAATGAACGCTTAGAATTACGCATGACTTTGCCCATTTGCTTCTTCCATATTTTCTCGTATTCTTCAAGTGGCAATCCGGATTTGAGATGCTCTGCAATAACTTGTCCAGCGATTCTTCCTCCAATCATTGCAATCGTAATTCCCGCCCCATTAGATGGCAGAACCATTCCTGCAGAATCTCCAACCAATACATAATTTCCTTTGACAAATTTCTTGATAGTTCCAGACATTGGAAGCGAACCTGCCCCGTTGAATGATATCTTTCCGTCATATTTTGAAATGAAATCCTCAGTATATTCGTTTAAGCTGCGTCCTTTAGAAAAACTTCTCTGGATGCCCAATCCAATATTCGCACCGCTAGACTTCGGGAACATCCAAGCGTACCCTCCAGGGGCCATGGAACCAAAGTGAAGTTCTACTGCATCGCCAAAATTACCCTCCATCAGTACGAATTTCACCGGGATTTTAGTTGATTTTTCAGTCCAATAATCTCTTCTGATTGGGCCATTGTGCCCGCCAGCATCTACGATTATCTTCGCAGAGATTTTGCTTCCATCACGCAAAATCACAGAATTTTCTTCCACTTTATCGACACGGGAATCAACCAAAAACTCTGCACCGGATTCTTTGGCTAATTCTACTAAAAACTCGTCATGAGCGACTCTGTTCAAAACGTAACCGTCGAAATCAAACTTCAGTGGTTTCCCAGATGGCGGAACTATGTGCATTTCTTTGGAATGGCGAGAGATTGCTGATTGAGGTGTTCTGAATAAATCATCCATATCAGGTACATCTGGGCACAGTCTTCGCATCTCGTCATTGGTCGGGACCAATTCTCCACATTGCAGGGGAGTACCAATTGGGTCTCTACCATCAACCACCAATACCTTCGCACCGCCTAACGCTGCATATCTTGCAACAGTACTACCAGCGGGTCCACCGCCGATTACGATAACATCGTGGTCGAATTCTGCGGACAAACTAACACCTCACTTGTGTCGATTCTTTATCAATTCAACTAGATGTTTAAGCAATTGCTTTGCATCACAATCCGGGAAGTAGTCTAGATTTTGCATTGCTCTTTCTAGATGATTCTGAATTAAAATCTCAGTGTAATTCAGACTGTCTCCAAAATTTAGTAATGTAATCAATTCATCGAATAATGAATCCTCAAAGTTATGAATAATTTCTGCAAAACGTGCCCTTTGGTCTCCGTGAAGGATCGTTAAAGCGTGAATAATTGGCAACGTCATTTTGCCTTCATAAATGTCCGAGCCTCGAGGTTTGCCCATTCTCTCGTCTCCTCGAATATCCAACAAATCGTCTACCAATTGGAATGCAATGCCAATCTCCATGCCAAAATCGAATAACTTCTCGCACGCTTCTTGACTCGCGTTTGCGATTAGTCCCGCTCCTTTACATCCTGCTGCAAATGGTCCCGCTGTTTTCCCTTTGACGATTTCAAGATAATCTTCGGGATTGGTAGAAAGGTCTAGAATATGGTCGATTTGAGTGAACTCAGCACTTGCTAATTTAGAACAATAATGCGCCATTACATCTACTACGGATTTGTCGTACTGACCACCAAGACCGAATCCCTGCGAGAACAGCCAATCTCCAGCAATAATGGCTTTTGCTTGTCCATATTTTGCGTGAATTGTGTCCTTGCCTCTACGGGTTAGAGCTTCATCGTTAATGTCATCATGAACTAGACTAGCAGTATGGATAAACTCGTTTGACATTGCAAACGGAATTATTTCTTCTAGGTCTTGACCTTCCGCCAAATCATATGCCAACATTACCATGATTGGCCTGATTCTTTTTCCACCGGCCAGTACTACTTGCCCAGAGACTTCAGCAACTTCGCCGAAAACGGCTGACTGCTCTGCGATGATTGATTCGAGATTAGCATTGACCAAATCCCTCATCTCATCAATTCTGTCGAGTGCGTCATTGTCCTCCATGGAACCCCCCACAAGGGTCGCCTTCTTAACGAGTGGCGGACGCCCTAAGGTTGCTGGCAACTGCTAGCCGAGGTGATTGCATGAGTGGAGAAGACCGCTTTGAGATACTAATTTGTCCCGAAACTGGCGACGGAGTTAGCACTCATGCACAGAAATTCATCGATAGTTCTCCCGACGGCTTGGATTTAGTCGCAAAGCATGTTCCTCACCTTGAAACAGCGATAGACTTGTTACTCGATGGTCATGGAGACATTGTTCCAGTTTCCGGAGAATGGTGGTTTGAGAACCGCATCAAAGACTTATCAGCAGGCCTAGTTTTGCCTAGAAGAGAACCCACACGCGTACTCGTTGGTGAAGATAAGCCTGAATATATCCCAAAGAATGGATTAATTATCGCAGATTGTGAAATCCTGAAACGACAAATGATCCGTTCAAGAAACGACCTGAACGTTCAGCTGGCAGATGATCTGGAAGGGGTTCCAAATGATATCTTTGAACGGGTAGAATGGTTGGAAAATATGAGAATGAATCGAGAAATCGATGGATTCATCACGACTAGGACACTTCATTCATCNCTTTCTTCNAAACCTAGNAGNCATACNTTGGGAATGCANAGNCAAGATGATGCAAGGNCGAGATTCATTCCNGTTCCTTTGGAAGGNTATACNGTTNTACTAACNAGAAAGGANTTCCCNGCNTCNNGNTTTTCNANGGTNATCGATGTAGGAGCAGGTCTANCTTTNCGNCTNGANTTAACAGTTNTNGATACTATTGANGANAACATGAGAGATAANATNGGNTTGATAATCGAACAGAGAAAGGTNNGAACTATTCTNCANGATGTTGGAAANAGNGGTAAATCTCTTGGNTCNGAAAATCCTCTAAANGAATGGAAAACCTTCTCNGGAGGNGANGANCATCAAGGNCCGAAAGANTCCGACNCTNGNATTGANATNATNNTAGAAACNGTNAGCANNGANGGTAGNGTNACTACNAGNGTTGAGAGGNTNTTCCCCCTTGATGAAAGCCATACNGGTACGCAAAATCTANTATTCAATTGGCANCAGATCTTGAAAATCGCAANNGAAACTCCTNAAGAGGAAAAGCGNGGAAGAATGAANCAGTTGATGGACGANTATNTCNATGAACTNGTNNCTGGNGGNAGNNTATCCGAGGACAGGATNTATTCNCCTCTNTTCAAAGANGANGACCACAACTAATCTTCANAGATTTCTTCTCCNGTTANTTCTCTGATTTTNGNACGNCATCTTTCGATGTTTTCNGGGTCNCTGTCATCGCCTGCNAGAATCAAATCATANCCATTGTTTGTCAATTCNCTTTGAAGTTCAATCATTTCNATTGGAGCATTTGCATCCACTACATCTGCAATCGANTCATCGATTTCNCGGGCTGANGCNTCCCATGAACCTGANAGTTTCAGNANATCNTTNGTCATNCTNTCAATNATATCAACNGCGGAAGGNGGGCGAGCCAANGCNCCTTGNATTCGACTTACNGCNTCNAGATGNAGGGTGCGNANTTCNCCTAANCNATTNGCTGCACCAATGATNTGAGTNACCATCAATTCTCTATCNCCATACTTGACGAGNNTTTTCTTNGCCTTCTCNAANTCTCGCTTNACTTCAGATGANCCTGCAATAATTGCATCNTGGATNCTTGCAACCTCATTCAANATTGANTGNATNGATTCAACTCTATCGCGCATTTCNNCTTCCAGNCGNACTTCTTCTCNNCGAAGGTCGTGNCTAACTGTTGTNATAATGCCNGAGGCTANTGCAGTNGCCTCTTTTAGAGAGGTNNTGGCTGCTCTTTCNTAGCGCCCCATTGCTCGCCCTCGNGTTTATCTCAGTCCAAGNACCGTTTCAAGGTGTTGTTTTNCGAAGGNNATNATNTACGGCCCCGTAGGGGCCTAGAGTTTGGAAATANCNCTCANAATGTGCCTTTTGGNCACCTNAAGGAGGTGTAACCTCAAATATGGAGAGGAGTGGAGGGACGATTAGAGGTATGCGAATGNATGAGAAGCAAACCCTACTTTCTGAACTNCANCAGGCAAGACTTGACCGCCTGAAAGAGATTTGTGCTCAGCATGGAATTTCTAAAAATGGTTCAGTCGAAGTCCTGCGTGCGAAACTAATCGCAGAACTCGTTTTGGACGAATGGGACTTCTCGCCCGAAAATATTGGTTCCATTCTGAACAATGACTTAGGCAAAGTTCTCACAGTATTTGGAGTAAAAAAATCCGGTTCAATACGTGAGAGAAGACAACGTCTATTCTTGCATCTGAACCACGATGCAAAGCAGTTAACACCTGAAAAATTAGATTCTCTATCGCGTGACCAGTTACACGAATTGTGCTCAAAACTCGACTTACCAAGATCTGGAGCCAAGCAAGCTCTACTAATGCGAGTTGCTGGGGTTCTTACCTCNCAATCTGGCTCTTGGGGAGTTATCAAAAAGAGCCTNAGAAGGCCCCGAGGNGCCCCTAAAATGATTCACATTCCTTCACCAGGAGAAGAGGATGCCCCGGTAAAACGAGTCGTGAAGCCTGTTGTGGTTCAACAGGAGTCCATTCCGGTACAACAAGTACCAATTCCCGTAACACAAGTTCCAATCCCTGAAGTATTAACTCCAATTCCAGTGGTACAAATTCCTCTTCCTGAAAGCCCTGAGGAAGATGAGGTCGAAATTATTGACATTGCACCTCAAACCCCCGTTGAGCCAACTCCAACTGCACCAGTTGTTGAATTGACTACTGCAGTCATTGAAATCGAAGGGCGCAGTGCAGAAATTGATGCACTATGCAGAGATTTCCTACTGGTTGGTTCAGTGAGCGACACCGAAGATGTCAACGCCTTCATCTCCAGCCTATCCGAACATGGTTTTGCTCTAAGCGATTCAAATACAATTGATTTTGTCAGGTCCAGATTATTCGCACTAGATGAGATGGCTAAGGCTGAAAAAGATGCCATGCATTCTATGCCAAATTCATGGAGAGAAAGAGAAGCATTACGCAAATTCGAGGAAGCAAGGAATATTCTTAGGGATGCTCTACCAGAAATTATTACAGAACACAACGGTGAGATGGTAAAGGCAAGAATGGCATTTGAGGATAAAGCACGTAACTTGAATCTCGACCTTCGCTTGCCATCAGTCTCAGGAAGACTACATGCTCTGTTTGATTTACAAATATCTCTCGATGAAGAAATTGCAGCCACAGACCCGAGGACTGCGAGAAGAACAAGAGTAATTCGACTGCTACAACATGGTGNGATTCATTTGAATTCTAATGAAAGGCGAACTCTAGACAGATTAGAGAGAAATATCGATGGATTTGAACAACTGGTCGAAGCAATACTTGACAAATCCGAAGGTGCGTATGGAGATACACAACAAACACTCGTAATCAGATTCCTCGAAAAGAAGGGATATGAAGTCAACAATGCTGAACTGCGACCAAGAATTGTGGCGGCTGCAGGAGTTATCGGAGCAGAGTTAGGGCACATTGCACCTGGCGAAATCCCTAGATTAGCACCCGGAATCAAAGTAAGCGATACTGAAGTTGATTCAATAATCACCGACTTGAAGAGATTGGCTCAACAATTCAAAGCAGGCGATAAGGAAGAAGATGCTGATGAGGAAATTGAGTTGGCTGAATCTGTAGCAGATGCTGCTCAAAGAGTTACAACCATGCGAGAAAGAATCGATGGAGTCGATGACTTGCTTGCTAGATTGAAGCTTTCTCACGATTAACGAGTAGCATAGAAACCTTGGATAACCTTGGTAACAGTATCAATATCACGAATATCTCTGTTCAATAAGTCTGCTAGAATTTGCTCTCGCTGCTTGACATGCTGTTCGAACTGAGCAGGAGTGATTCCTGCTGCAGTACAAATGGTCTCTCTCATCTTAGAAGGGATTCCAGTCTCTTCGATTTGATCAGTCGCTGCATTGTATTTCCATATTGCATTTAGACGTGGTTTGTCNCCTTCCATTCCTGCAACTTCGGCGACCTCAGTGATTTTCCTAGCGGTTTTTCCATTAACATACAATCTAGCTTGAATGATAATCAAATCAAGTCCTGTAAGCATNATTGGAGGGACATTCATTGGAGGGTTAATCATCCTAGTAATTGTCTCCATAGCAGTATTTGCGTGCAGAGAACCGAAGGAGCCATCGTGACCTGTATTCATTGCTGTTAGCAAAGTTGCTGCCTCACTCGAACGAACTTCACCCACAATTATTCTGTCAGGGCGCATTCTCAGGCTCGATTTTAGACAATCGTTCATGTCGACTTCAGGAGTTCCGTCAGGCCTTTCTCGGCGGGTTTCCATTCGCAGCCAGTGGTCGTGGTAGACTTGCAATTCAGCAGTATCTTCTACAGTCAACAAACGCTTGTGCCATGGGATATACATTCCTAAGCAATTCAATGTCGTAGTTTTACCAGAACCTGTTCCTCCTGCAATAACGAAGTTTGCAGGCCTGCTATCTAATCCCTCAATCCAAACCCACATCATAGCCGCTAAGCGCACATTTACTGTTCCGAATTTAATCAAATCAATCATTGTCAAAGGGTCTTCACGGAATTTACGAATCGTCAGAGTTGGTCCGTCTGGTGAAACAGGTGGTATTGTGCCGTTTACACGGCTACCATCTGGCAATCTACCATCGAAAATTGGAACCATTCCTGGGCCATCTCCGAGCGGGACTGAAGTAAATGCTGCAATATTTTTGGCGATTTCAATTCCTTGTTGGTCATCTACCCAAACATTTGTTCTGCACATTCCGTGATCCCTGTGAGCGACTTTTACGCATTGTGCGCCTCCATTATACATCACTTCTTCCAGATTATCATCTTCTAGAAGTACAGCTAGATTGCCGTAAGGGTTGGGTTCTACTCCGCCATCTACGTGATACATTGGAGAAGGGTGGTTTGACTCCATGTAAACTGTCACTCTTCCATATTGCTCGAGAATTTTTTCCATATTCTAACCTCCAATTACTAAGACTCCTACGTGATAAATCGACATCGAAACAGCCATCCAAAGTGGAGCCCACCAAAGTGCTGAACGCATTCTGCCAAGCATTCTACCGCTAACTGCAATGGCTACAAGCGAGGCTGCTCCAAAGAACAGTGTGAATGAAGAGTTGAAAGAATCAAGTTGGAACCCTTGGGTTCTAGGTGCGAATAGCCCGACAATAAATGCAATCAGGAATGGCAAACCAACTGATACGAACATGATAATCAGAATAGACCTACCCATCAAATCAGACTCTCTGCGATTCATCAAATCATTCAATCGCTCATAGTCCCTAGACATGTCGGCAAGGATGTTTTGCAAAGGAGCATCTTGTTCTATAGCGGTAGACATCAAGTGCATAACTCTCTGGACCTGTGATGAGCGAGATTTAGTAGCAAAGTTCGCAAGAGCTGAATCGAATGAAGATGCATGGCTTTCAGATAGTGTTTCTTTCAGTAACTTACCGAGAGTTCCTGTGTTTCTATCAGCCTCAGCCATCATAGCTTCTTGCAGACCAAGTCCAGCGCCAAGAGAATCAGATAGTGCTTCAAGCATCGCAGGCAAATCGTTCTCAATACTTCTTCTTCTGACTCTTTCTAGGATTGGGGGAATCCCTCCTATGGCGCACGCTACACCTAATGTGATGATGAAAAGTAACAACGGGTCATTTCTAAACATCTCCAGGATTCCGAATAACATAGATCACAACCCCGGGTCTTTAGTGTGGGCCTTTAGCCCAATCATTGCCATACCTAGCAAAGTCAAGAAGAGCCCTACATTTACAATACTCATAATCATCCCTTGGTCCATTGGACCGAACAATTCCTCCGCATCTCCCATCAATTGAGGTGCGATTCCGAGTATTGAAAGAATGATTGGCCCGATCATTCCAATAGATAGCAGTGTTTCTGGAACACCGCCTAATTCTTCGATGTACTCCTTTACATTCTCTGTTCGAGTTTCTTCCATCCTTTCTCCTTGTTTCCTTAGAGTCTCGATGATGTCAGTGTTTTGAGTAACGTTGTTGAGCATGGTATTGATGACTCTTTTGTAGCCATCAGTCTCTGCTTTTTTGAGCAATGCACGAAGTTCTTTTTCTAATGGACGTCCTTTGTTGATGTTATCCATCAAATCAGAAAAGTCCTTGGAGATAATACCATATCCACCTTGGGAAATTGAATGGATTGCGGCTTCTAATCCAACTCCTGAGCCCATTAGAACATCCAAAGTCCTGATTACATACAGAACTTCTCTGGATTCATCTAGTGAACGCATTCAATCACCTCAGCGGATATCTTCAATCAACTCAAAACGGTAAATTTTCTCTGAACCGTCGTATTCGATTTTACCAAATACACATTTTACATCCCTTTCTTCGAACGGGTCGTGAATATATGGTTGGCCAGAGCGGAACATTTTCAGGATCTTTTTGTACTCTTCAAAATCCATTTCACCACGTACCGTGTAAACAGCTGATTCGGCTCCTTCATCAACTAAGTCATCACCCTCGCCACCATGCAGTACTGTACGAGTAATTCTGCGAGTTATTGCTACGCTAATATCTGCGTTAGGTAATCTCAACCAATCTGAACTTGATGTACCGCTTGCGGGGCGAATAAAGAAATCTGTTCCTGCCATAGGCTCACCTGTGAACCAATGAGAACGCGAATGGGACTTGAACCTGTTGGAGTATTCAACTCAATTCGTAATCTTAAACCATCCAAAGCGAGGCTCATGAACAGAGCCTTCCTCAGTTAGTTCATCCAAAGATGATTCAGATGCATCTCTATCATGGCCTCGAGCAGCAGCATTAGAGAGTAGTGTATCGAAATCTACACCTTCTCCTTGATCTAATCTGGAGATTAAATCAAGTAATACTTTCTTCAAATCAACCTCGCCTTCAGCACTGCTTTCCTCTTGCACAGAGGATTCAGTCTCTTCTACATCTAGACTCTTCTGAGATTGAGGAACTGTTGGTTTGGACATTGAAGGAACCTTATCTTCAGCGATGTCCAGCGAATTCATGATATTGAGTCGATATGTCTCCAAATCGATTTCTCCATAATGCTCGTTAGCAAGAAGGATGCCTTCACGCATCTCTTCTGGTATTCCTCCGGCTGCTAATGCTTCAGAGTTTTTCTCTAGCGATGAAGATTTTTCGTGCATGTCAATTCTCTCAAGCATACCTTCAGATGCTTCAACAAGCCAGTTTCGATAACTTTCTCGAGTAATAATGGCCGCTTCCTCTGGCCTCAAACTTGTATAGACTGCGCCTTCATCGTTCTGGAAATAACGTGCTTTTGCTGTCATTAAGAGCATTATCGTTTCCCCATCTTCAATTCTAGAAGATAATTGGATAGTTAATTCCCTCATAGACTCGGGTGCATAATCCCCTACTGAAAAGAAATGCAAACCGGATGGGTCTCTTAATTGCCCCTGCCATAGAGTAGAGCCATTGGAGGTTTCTCGAGGGTCCAACCTCTCGAGCATACCAGCAACCACTACGCGGTTCACTTTCGCTCCAAGTTTGGTTATCACGAATAGTGGATCGAATTCGCCTGAACCTTGTTGACTCAATGTGGAATCGCTAAACTCTGAAGCTAGCATATGCCAGGCAGGCTGTCTTCTTGCTCTTCTTGCTGGCTGCATCAGACCACCCCCCACTTTGCTCTTAATTCAGCTGCGGCAAGAACCGAATCTAACTCGATCAATTCCACTTCATCGGATAGTAACATCGCTCCTTGATCATCGACAATAGTCCTGCCATTCGCCTTCAACTTCTTTCCAAGTAATAGTTCTCTAAGTTCTTGGACAAAGGCCATTGTTCCATTTTCANCAATGTGCGACGAGATTTGGTCTTGCTTCATTCCAATCAATGATTCAGATGCCGATTTATTGATAATCAACGAAATTGTTGATTTGCCGTCATCCAAAACCATGCGTAATCTGACGTCTGTTTCTCCTTCTTGAGCGCCGTGAGTAGCACACTCGCCGTCTCTGAGAACTCTTCTGCACTCAGTACATCTTTTGATAATTCCAGAATCTTCTCTGATTGAAATCACAGTGCCAGTAGTAGAAATCCCAACTCTGCTAGCACCAGATGACAAGTCCTTGAGTTCCACATCAACGACATTGTTTGCCAAATCAACATCATCACCCCATGGTGCTGCTGCTAATACTTCAATCTGTGATTCATTGTCAACTGTAATATCAGGGATTCCTTGCCAAGCCCTTACTCTAACTCCTTTGAGGCGTACAACCACAGGTGTTGATTCGAAATCAAACGGAGGCTCGGACCAGATTGAACAACGGCATTTACCCGTTGGGTCGGCAACATCACCAGACCAAACGCTCTTTGATTCGCCGTCCCTACCTTGGAAATCACGCTTAATCATCTTCTGGATTTCCAATACGATTTCTACATCTCTTGACCCGTCTCTTAGGTCTTCAATTCGACTGACTGAGCGAGCAACTAAATCCTCGGCAGATGCGAAATTTGAATCATGGAATATCTCAATTTTAGAAGAACTTCCAATATTAATTTCAGGGGTATCTCTGAATACCCTGATTTGAGCATTTTCTATTTTCAACAAGGACCCAATTTCATGCTCAAAAGGCTCCCAAGATAAGAACCCAATAGCACCGCTATCATCTGCAACTCTGCCCCTGACTACGTCTATAGAACCGGATCCGTCTTTGCGATGGATGACGTCTTTGCGAGAAGCAAGCAATCTACCAACTACCGTTACAGAACCNTCAGATTTTATTGAATTAATATCAACTGGTTCGCCAGGTGTTGTTATTGTGCGCACACCCTCTCTCAGGACCACAACCCTGCTAGCTTGGTTCACATTGATGCTCATTCTTCCTTGGTATTCGTTAACTGAAACTCCTTCAAGGCGTACAACTGCACCTGGTGCAATGTTTGGATTGTTTCCCCAATCCTTGTATTCCCATCTGGTGCGATTTCCACCTTCTGACCAAGGTTGGTCTTCAATCAAGCCGTATGGGACGATTTTTTCTTCACCACGAACCATCGTAGTTCTAGGATTGTGAGTAACTATCTCCACTTCGATTTCGACATTACGATCGTCTGCAGATAAGTCAGATAGCTTCTCTACCTTCTTTATNGGCAATGATTGTCTCTGNGANCCAGANGATTGTTGANTGGATTGNNCTGGNGCNCCNGTATCTGATTGGAAACGNCGTAGAACAGANCGCATNGCATCTTCNGGAGGNATTAGGAAATCCTTNTCNTATCTTGCAAANGCTTCNGCGACCTTTTCAGGGTCNGCTTCAGGAACTTGCTTGATGACTTCCGAAACATGTGCTTCATAGTCNGACATTAGAAACACCTCGACGGTCCAATTCAATTTCTGGCCCGTCATAGGACGGGTGTTCGGGCTTTCGTGCTGGTTGGTTGAGTTTTGTTGACACTCCCTTTCACCTCCGTGGAGTTGAATGTTCAATGGAGACGGTTCTTGAAGATGTCTGCCAGATTCGCAAACTAATGAATGTGAATCTATTAAGCAGGATTAATCCTCAAACCGTCCAACATCAGAACATCCGGGACATGCATTGAGCCGGTGCTGTATGAACCCTTGCGTTTTGAGGAGTCCCCGAGGACTACTCTTCCGGANAGTGCCTTAGCCATATTTCCTGAAAATCCTGCTTGTGAAAGTGCGCCNATTATCTCTCCGCCTTCAACTCTCAAAATTGTTGAAGTNGTTACCGAAAAATCACCGCTGGTTGGGTTAGCTGTATGNGCACCCATAACGCTGTGCACAATGTAACCTTCTTCCATTTCCTCAACTAGTCTATCTCTAGAATGAGTCTTGGAAGAGGAAGACAAAATCAGATCGCTGCAACCACATATNGGTGGNGATGTATGCCCTCCTCTTGATGCNGAACCCGTTGTCTGAGCCTCGGAAACCTTACCTTCAGACACCAATTTAGCAGCATCTCTAGTCGACCACAACTCTCCAGTTAATCTACCAGCATCCACAATTGTTTGAGTCTGGCTTGGAACACCTTCGTCATCACGGGAACCAGAAGACATTCCGCCNTCCATCAATCCATCATCTACCAAAGAGAGGTGGTCTGCCATGACAATTTCATTCATCTTCCCTGACCAGAAAGATTCACCACGTGCCAATCTTTCTCCCTTGATTGCTGAAGGCACTACGACTGAGAATAATGGCGAAAAACCGCCAGAAGTCATCAAAACAGGGCAATCTTCAGTGTCTCCACCGTCTATTTTTTGTCTTGTTATTTGAGACCAATGAACCGCTTTGTCCACACAGGCTGTCAAATCTTTGAGCATTCCTCGTGAAGATTCTCCCTCATATGAAGAGGTTAAGTGGTCGTCCTCATCAATTGAGACGTGAATTCCAATTCCATGTGAAGTGTAAACTCCACCGCTTTCAATACCTGAGCTCGTTACAATCGCACCTGCTCCAGCACCAATCCCAATGCCACCGCCGACTGCAACCGCTCTTGAATCTAGTTCCGTAACCCTAGTAAGCACTTGGTCACCTTGCTCAAGTAAATCCTCTGGCCCCATATCCAAAATCGCTTTATCTTTCATTCCGGATACGCTGGATGCGGATTGATTTCCAGGTAATTCAAAACCTTCTATGGAAGGTGATTTTCTTGCAATGGAAAGTGCTTGCTGAATTGCTCTTTCCGCCGATGAAGGGTCTACAAGATGCGCAAATCCATATCTGCCATCTTCCACTAGCCGGATTCCGAATCCGCCTTCACCGCCGCCCGACGCCATTGATATCTTTCCAGCCTCGATATCTAGCGAATTTCCATATCCTTGGGAGGCAAAAATTTCCCATTCTGCCACGCCAGCGCTTTCGCAAGCAACCCCTATTTTTTGCGCTGAATCCATCAAACGCTCAACTGCATCATCAGGAATCATATCATCCCACCAGTGCTTCTCTAATTCGCATCAGTGGCCCACCGTCCCCAACAGGTACAGTCTGACCTTTGCCACAGAATCCCGGTGCTCCAAGATATGCGTCACGGGTCAGTCCGTCTACATTCTTCAAAATCTCAAGTGTCATTCCGGAAACACTGACGTCTCGAACTGGGCGGGATAGTGAGCCATTCTCAATAATCCAAGCTTCCTGTGCTGCGAATTGGAATGAACCTCTACCAGTATCAACTTGGCCGCCTCTGCTTCCACAAGCATATACTCCGAATTCAATATCCTCAATCAATTCATCAAGGTCTTGATGAGTTCCACCTTGAATGACAGTATTCGACATTCTCACAAGTGGGTGATGCAATCCATCTTGAGCTCTAGCGCCGCCATTTGGATCTAGGTCGTATCTGTGTGCAGTTTCACGATGGTTAAGGTATTCAGTAAGTACGCCATTCACAATTAGATTCTTTGGACGAGTATCTACTCCCTCATCATCAATTGGATAACAGCCGTATCCACCACGCATTGTTGGGTCATCGACCACAGTGCATATTTCTGAGCCGATTGTTTGGCCCAAGCGCCCTTCTAAGCAAGAATCACCTGCGGCTACCAAATCGGCTTCGCATGGGTGACCCAAGGCTTCGTGAATGTATACTCCCGTCAAATCTCTATCTGCTACTAGCGGCATCTTACCAGATGGCGCTCTTTCAGCACCTAACAACCTAAGTGCGGAGATTCTAGCATTTCGACCCATCTCTCCTAGGTCACATGATTCGATTACTTCTAGGCCGCCTTCCCCTCCATGTCGCATTCTATAGGACACTACGTCGCTTCCGTCTCTAGCAGTAACCATGCCATTGATTAGACTCCTTTGGAACGACCAAACTCGGTTCATTCCTTCACTGGTCATCAACTCGGTGTGAATGTGCTCATCAGACCATCCTGTGCTTGTTGAAACAATCTTTTCGTGGTCTTTTGCTTCATTGTCTATTGCCAACATCATTTCGATTCTTGTATCTAAATCGGTATCTCTGACATCTTTAGAACTCTTCCAGTGAATTTCATCCTCTATGATTGGAACTTCAGCTAATCCAACAGCTACCTGGGAAGGAGAACGGCGTGCTGCGACCGCTTTTGCTAATCTCAATGTGGGTGCAACTTGGTCTACAATCGATGCAATATCGCTAGTTGAATGAACTCCCCATGCGCCATCCGCAAGAATACGCATTGTCACTCCAACTTCCTGCCCAGGAATTGCTCTCTCCAACTTACCGTCTTTGAGCGAAGCAGTATTCGTAGTCTCGCTTACTAGCCTTATTTCAGCATACTCTGCGCCCAGATCTGTTGCATGATCCAGCGCTTTTGTGATTTTGTCTTCATCTAGCATTCTGCCTCTGGAAAACAATGAGTCTGATTGTCTAGTAGTAACCACCATGGTCAGCCGGTGTAGTAGGTGCTCTTTCACATTTACGAACTCTAGCGTAAATCTGCAAGATGAATATGGCCTATTGCGCCATTTTCTGATTTTTCACCTTCAATGCCCAACCTTTCTGAATCAAAAACATCTAGGCCGGGCCTGTCATCTAGAATTTTAAAGCCCATTCTTTCAGCATGTTCAACGTATGATTCATCACTAGCTTGTCCAGAGAGGTCTATGATCCAAGCCTCTTTGTCTCCTTGTAGTAGACCTGCTCGTTTGAAACTCGTTGAGATGTGATGAGTGCCAGAAAGCAATCGCATAAACTCACCATCTAATGAGTTAGATTTCATTGAATCCCTTGAACGATTCCGCATCAATACTTCGTGTGCAACCCATCCATGAATGTCGCTTGCAAGACTGTATCCGCTAATCAAAGCCCAATTTTCAGAATCTCTATTCTCTATCCATGACATAACAAGAGACCTAGGGTCATCGCAAGGAGAGCCCAAGGAAACCCTACGGCATGGAAATATAGGCGCGGTCACAGTTGCCGCAAAGCGTCCATGATTTCAATCCTGACGCTCGCCAGGAAGCGGTTCATCATCACTTCTAGGAGGCTTTTTTACGTCTTTGGTGGAGATTATTCGCACGGATTCTAATATCCTATCAACTAGAATTGGGCCCCATCCGCGTTTTGATTTTAACTTATCAAGTTCAGAATTACTCATCGCTAACAAATCGGCAGGAGTTCTAACTCCCATTTCAGATAGCGTTCTGGCTCTATTTCTTCCGATATTCCTGACTTGGACCAACTGCAATAAGTCTTCCTTGCAGCCCGCTCTAACTCTCGCTCGAGTAAGTTCTAGCATCCCGGCTAATTCTGCAACATACCCTAGATGCTCTTCTGCAAACACATCATCTCGAAGTAAAACTTCTCTAGCTGCTAACAATAACCAAGCCATCAAATCAGTTCGCGTGTAGACGTCTCCGGGAGTGACGCCCAATTCTTTTTCTATATCTCTGAGGTCTCTTTCTTCATACCAAAATTCGGTACACCAAGCGCTTTTCACCAAACCCATTGCCCTTTCATCAATCGGACTTTCAATTAGCAGTTCATCTTCAACTAGGGCTGCTTTCTGTCTTAACTTACTTCCAAAATCCAATTCACTAGATTTAGGCCACAAAGAAATGAAGTCGGGGGTTGCTGCAACTAGGTGGCACAAACTGAAACTTGTCACAGGTAGACTCTTTCTTACAATACGCCTTACCGCTCTCCGCAAACCATCTAACAGAATATCTGCTGAGAGTGGGTCGATGTACAGCTGTGCGACCCTCTCCCCCATTGGGGTAGCCTCGTACTCATTGTCCAATGCCTCTGTGTCGAAAGAAAGAGAATTACCAACGCTGATGCTTGAAGCTCTTTGGAACCCAAAGGTTGCTTCAGTTGGTTCTCTGGATTTAGATTTTGAGAAACTTACACCCGATGCGGACTGAGCCGCATCGACCCAAGAAGGCGTTTCATCATCCCAATTCTCTTCGATGCTGCCCACATTTGTTCTACGCACAAATCGCTTATCAACAAGCCATTTGAGCATAGAGTCTATGTTCTCTTGAAGATAAGAGTTGGTTTGAGAGTGGCCAAGATAAGTTCTAGAGAAGAAATCTCCAATCTTCTTTCTTGTGTTGAGACCTCCTGTAGCGATTGATGAAAGTAAATGGAATCTCATCGCCGGTTCTGCTGCCAATTTCGAGGAGATATCTTCGACAGGGCCGTGAATATATCTGTCTGCGATATCATCTGCAACTTGCCTGGGGTCACCTCCTTTGCAAGCAAGCCATGCTTCGCCAACAGGGTCATAACGTGGCCGACCTGCTCTTCCGAGCATCTGTCTCACTTCCATTACTGGAAGAAGCCTGCTCATGCCATCTTCAAAGCGTTTCAAGTCGCGAATTAGTACTCTTCTTGCAGGTAAATTAACCCCGGCTGCTAGAGTAGGAGTTGCACATAAGCAGTACAGAATACGATTTTTGAAAGCGTTCTCGATCTCGTTTCTCTGAGTATGCCTTAAGCCTGCATGGTGGAATGCCACTCCACCTTTGACGCATTCAGCAAGAGTATCACCCATTGCAGAATTCGAATTTCTGGAAAGCCTCTCAGACAATTCTTTGAGGGCCGGTAAAACCTCTGGATTATGTTTCGACAGATACTTGTGCATCCTCTGTCCTAATTTTTTGGCTTCGGATTGTGCTGAACGACGTGCTGCTACGAAAACAAGTAATTGGCCATCTTGCTCGTAGACATCGTTTAGAGCAGCCCAAGCAACGTGGCTTTTTGGACCTTCTAATGTTCGAGGAGGGCCAAGGTCGCTGGCTGTACTCAACTCACTTTTTTGTATGGCTCTGGGTTCTAAGTCGAGTTCTGCAAGAGTCGCATACTCCAAACTAACTGGCCTCCACTGAGAAACTATGAGGTCGCTCTCTAACCAGTCGGCTAGATCTTGTGAATTGCCAACTGTGGCAGATAAAGTAATGATCTGCGCTTCTGGAAGCAAGTGCCTAATTCTTGCCAAATTGATTTCCATTGTAGGCCCTCTATGACTGTCATTCACAAGATGGAACTCATCAGCAACAACTACAGAGACTCTTCTGAGCACCTCTGACTTTGACCTCATAAGCGAATCTAATTTTTCGCTGGTGCAAACTAGAATGTCGCAATCGTCGATTTGTTTGGCTTCATTTGGAGCATCTCCTATTCCAAGGCCGATTTTCAAACCAAGACTCTCACCTAACTGTTTTAGTTCCTCGAGTTTCTCTGAAGCTAGGGCTTTCAAAGGAACGATGTAAATTCCTCTCGAACCAACATTTCTTGTCATAATTTGATTGACTAAACCCATGAAAGCGACCAAACTTTTGCCACTTGCAGTAGGAATGCAAAGCATAGTGTTTCGGCCTGCTAGAATTGAAGGCATTGCCTCTGCTTGTGGCGGGTGAAGCGTCATTATGCCCCAATCATTTTCCACAAATCGGACAAAATCTTCTGGTAAACCGAGCTTAGAGACTGCGCGCTCCGGTTCACCCATGATGCATTTTAGCGGTCAATAGTCCAAAAGGTAACCGCTTGAACAGCCGACACCCTCAAGTCCTATCTTGAGCGTGCGTGTAATATGAGCAGTGACGATGCAATGGTCGATGAGCGACTTTCTGTGTTTGATGATGAGCCTGATTTGAACGACTGGTTCGAAGTCATTTGTGGTTCATTAATGGCGGTTATCGGAATATTCCAACTAATTTCTCCAGGTAATCTGGTTGACCCAGATGTTATGCGTTGGTTCGCTGCTGCTGTTAGTGTTTCAGGCCTGGTTTGGGCTGCTCATGGATTAAAGGACATGGCGATTAAAGAAGTCAGAAAATCAATCGTGATTTTAGAAATGGGTTCCAAGCAAGGAAGCGTCGATTATGGATTAATTCGTGACGTTATCCTAAACCCAGATGCATATGCGGACTTCTTGGTTAAAGAGTATGAAAATGCGTATGCTGACGGCGTAATAACCGATAAGGAACTTGAGGAATTAAAGGCGATTCAATCCGCATTAGGGATCAGCGACGAAGATGCTGCCAAGATGGCTGTCAGAAGTGCAATCAAATCTGCACTAGCAGACGGAAAGGTCACAGATGAAGAAAGAAAGATGATTGATACTGCATCTAAGGGACTTTCCAAGGCTAAGAAGACCAAACTTTCGGAAGCATTAGATAGCGGAGAAATCAGTGATGAAGTGGAAAAGATTCTACAATCTCTCGAAGATTAGTTCCAAATATTGTCACCAGCGAACTGCTGTAGAATTTGCTTTGCTTTAGCACGCCTTCGATTTTCTATTGTAAATCCTATGACGACGAGAGTAATTCCAGCAATAACCCATAGGTATTGAGATTCCAATAATGGTGTTGCAGGTTGAACTGATTCGCTTGCGTACATTAGATTGTGATCTATTTCTGTGTCGATTTGGACTCTAAATTCCAAGTCATCCTTAACTCCATCTAGCATAGTAATTGAGATTAGATTTGGATACAAATTTTCTTGCATCAATCTCCATCTTCCCTCAGGCACATCAATCGGTCTAGTCCCCCATGTGGGGTCTTTGACAAGACCTAAGCTGCCTGAACTAACCATTTCCGTTTCGAAGTTAATCACGTTTGAATCGGGAATTTCGTCGACTACTAGCAAAGCCTCCAGCATCAACAAATCAAGCATTAGAGTTCTTGCTGCTAATAATATGAATGACCTTGAATGTGAATCAAGTAGATCATCAACTGGATTAACTGCAGATTTTTCTGCTACCTTATTGAAAATTAGTGCCTCAAAATCAAGTTCGTAAAACTCGGGAATATGTAGTTGCCATCTACCATCATCCAGAGGCCAAGCAGAGTCTGCAATTAATCGGACCGAGAGAGTCTCGCCGTCTAGCATCCCAAAGGTTGCTCCAACATGTAATGCACGAGATGAGGCAGGAGTGTTAGGATGAGAAGCGTGCCATAATTGATCTAATCTTGAATCTATCAATTCTTCCAAACTATCATCTTCGCTAGATTGCATTTCTCCGCCAATCGCCCAAAGTGGAGAAATTACTCCTCCTAAAATTAGAATTAACACGCCAGGAACGAAAATTCCGTATCTAACCGATTTTGAAGTTGTATCATTTCTGAATTCAATGATTAATCCTACTAAAATTGCTAGTGAGAGAATCAATGCCATCAGGTCAGAGGTCGCACTCAGTTCTTCTGAACCATAACTTTCAGCCTTCATTCCATAACCTTGCCATTGCCAAGCAGAATAGTCAAACTCTTCGGGAGACGTAGGACCTATCCCCTCGAATGCTATCAATCCAGCCCACTGATAGGGCTGGAAAGCGTTTAATCGTCCTCCAATGCAGAAATCGTATTCGCCAACAGGTAGGGCTCTCCACTGCCAAGTCATTTTTGTAGCACCATTAGTAACTTCAGTTTCTAAATCTGGAATCGGTGCCATTTTGTTATCTGGCATAATCAAATCTGGCCGGCCATGTGTTTGCTCAATTTCTGATGGAACCTCTTCCCATTCGATTGTGATTCGTAAAATTTCGTGACTATCAAGGTCAAAAGTCCAGCAATCCCAATCATCTTCTACTAAAGCTCCGTAGTGTATTGTTTCCAAATCAGTCATTCTTGGAGAAGAATATGATGACGGTTCATCTACATCTCTAGAGTCTACATCTTCGGACCATATTATATCCAACAACATGTATGATGCGCCTCTAAGGTTAAGCTGCCAATTACCAGGCCTCTCCACTTCGAATTGTAGCAAGATTCTGATCTCTTCATCTGGCCAAAGTAATCTATCGCCGCCGTGGTTTAGCGGTTCATTTTCAACTGCATAAGGCCCCTGAACTCCATCTACAGGGTTTGTGTCGCCTTCGAATTCGATAACAGTTGTAGATTGTGCGATGATTACTGTGACTTGCAAATCCGGTCTCGATAATCCAATTACATCATCTTGGTACTTCAAATCAATTTTCAATTCTTCAATCTCATCAGGGATTAGCGCAATTTCGCTTTGCTGAGGAGTCATTGGCAATTCTATGAAAATAGTTTCAGGAGAGAGTGGTGAAGCAGAGTTTACTGTCCCTCCAACACTAGCTTCACCTGTATGAAACTCGGTCAATGTGCAATCATTGACATCGTTGCAAGAGAACCACAGTTCACCGCCTCCTTCCTCAGAGTCAATTGCTGCTTTAGCAAGAGGTGAAAAAATCACACAGAGGAGCAATATTGCAACTACTCTGCGCATATCTTGCTGTAGTACTCAGCACTAATCACTGTGACGGATTATTGGGTACATCTTTCAGTACCGTTCTACAGATACGGCAGAGATAGCGCCCCTTGCCGGGTTTTTGTCGAGGGTATTCTTTCTCACAAGTGGAACATATCCATAACCACGTAGCCTTTTCTTTTCGAAGCATTTCAGTGAAACTCGGCCCCATCTTTGACGATTCCTGACTAGGCCAAAGAGCCTCCAATGAACGGAATGTCGAGTCGTGTGCCGTGTATCCTAATGCATGGACGAATTCATGGTGAAGGACCCATGCTGCATATGGCATCCACTCATTAGTCAATAGACGAGGGTGTAAATCGATAACTTCTACTTGTTCTGGTTGTGTAGGTTTGCGAACTCCTCTCTTCCATCTAGTAACTCCATGCCTTTGAGTTGCGTTCTTCCTTAGGACCCCTAAATCAATCTCAATCAATTTAGTAAGTTGCTGCTCACTCCAAACTTCCATAGCCATCATTACTTCGATTACAAAATCGCGCAACTTAGCTAATTCTTCGGTTTGAAGTTTTGATGGCTTTGCCATTTACGACCACCGGTGATATGCAGGATGCCCTTCCTTTACGGCTACAAACAATCCCTTTCCAGTAGCACAGACTTTGCCATCTGCGGTCAAGGTCATTTTGATACTAGCTCTGTCATCCTGCAAATCTTCTACTTCAGCAAGCACATATAATTCAACTCCGGCAGGAGTTGGCCTTCGCAAAGATATCGAATAAGTTGCNGTAACAGTGCAAGGNGGTTCTTCCAATCCTGCAGCATCCATTAGCGCTATTGCAGCAGCCCAATTACCATGACAATCGAGCAGACTTCCAATAATTCCTCCATTGATCATTCCNGGGAATGCTTGATGCTCTTCCGATGGAGTGAATCTCATTTCCAGACCCTCTTCACATCTGTATGAATCGATTTGTAAGCCCTTTTCATTTGCTGGTCCGCAACCAAAACAAATGGATGTAGGGGCATATTGTCTCTGAACTCCGTGTCCCATGAAGCGACACTAATCGAGGGGGTTGATTTGTATTCGCATCCATCAACTTATTTCCTGTTTGATTATGGCCAAACATGGCCGGGAAGAAGCGACGGATTCGCGTCGCTAACGAACTTCCAAAAACCAGACGTCTAGCAATCAAAAAAGCGCTAGATGAACATGAATCTGAAGGCCGTCCTGAATGGGACCGCATGTCGGATTGGAAGGGCATTCGATTTTTCAGAAAAAGAATCAAGCCCGGGGAAATGCGCATAGTTCACATGCCTTTGCTAGATGTCGAAATGGGCGATTCGTGGCCAATTCCAATCATTGTTTTCCACGGAGTTAGGCCGGGACCTGTTGTCACGATTATAGGAGCGACACATGGTGATGAATTAACTGGACCTAGTGCCTGTACAAACCTCTTGTCAGCAAAATTCACTGAACCTGGAGGCGCACTGGACCCACAATCAATGGCAGGTACTGTCCGAATCGTACCTGTGCTAAATCTGCCAGGATATCGTGCAAAGACCAGATATTTCCCAGATGGAAGGGACCTAAACCGTGCATTCCCCGGTTTATCTAAGGGAAGCACAACATCTAGAGTTGCAAGTAGAGTAAAGAAGAATCTCATCAATGATTCTGATGTGATAATTGATTTGCACAGTGCTGCTACAGGAAGGTCGAATATGCCTCAGATAAGAGGAGATTTATCTCATCCTGAATCCTACCTGCTCGCTAAAGCATTTGGAATAGAAGTTGTTCTAGATAGTAAGCCTCCGAAAGGAAGTTTACGTCGTGTGGCTAATGAAATGGACATTGCTGCTGTAACCTATGAAGGAGGCGGGGCTAACCGTTTGGACCAGACTGCAGTTAAGGTGGCTGTACATGGTTGTCTCAATGTGCTAAAAGCTCTCAAAGTAATTCCAAAGAATCCAAGTCGACCTAGATTCAGNTTGAATGCGGGTGGTTCAACATGGTTGAGGGCAGGTGAAGGTGGGCTTCTGGACATGTTCGTGGGCCCTGGTAGTATCGTCACTAAAGGAGACGTTATTGCTACAATTTCAGACCCTGGTGCACCAGGCCTATCTGTCGATATTGTTGCACCCGAAGATGGATTGATGATTTGTACCGCAACAAATCCGTTCGTTACCGCAGGGACTCCAGTTGGCCATTTCCTACCCGTTACCAAGCACATTGAATTGCTGAAAACACAGATGGACGACAGAGGTGTTCTGATCGTGAATGGCAGCCAAGGCGAAGCAATATGGCGCGAGGAAGAAGAAATGGTCGAAATCGAAGTTCAAGGCGATTGGTCGGGAGGTTCCGTAGACGGTGAATGGAACCAAATTAATGCTGAAGACACCGAACAAGAAGAAGCAGATGCTTGATCAAGAGTGGAACTCTGCAATCGCTGCCCTCACTTCATCGTCTTCCATATTTCTTGGTTGGCTCTTTGCAACCTCGAATAGGTATGCTACCAACTCATCGCTAGCTTCCATCCCATTGCTCTCTANCCAATGAATGATGTTAGAGCGACCGGACATGTGTCCGATTCGAATAACTTGCTCAAGACCGAAATCGCCAGCAGGCACGCCACTGTAGACTCTGTCTGCAAGCCACATGTCGCCTTTTCTAATTGCTTTGATAACAGCACTAGCGTGGACACCTGTACCGGTTTCAAACGCATCCTGTCCAAATACCGGATAGTTCCTAGGCAGTGGCACCTTGACGTATTCGTTTGCTTTCTGAACGTATTCACTCAACAGAGACAAATCGTTGTTGATAACACCCATTAGTGACAGATTTACTAGAGTCTGGTCCAAAGGTGCGTTTCCTGCTCTCTCTCCTACTCCGAGTGCNGTACCGTGAATTACGTCAGCACCTGCTTCAACAGCAGCAAGATTGTTTGCAACCCCAAGACCTCTGTCTTGGTGTCCGTGCCAATTAACCTCGATTTCGCTACGCTTGTATCCTGCATCTTTGATTACTTCTTCATCGATGAAAGAAAGTAATTGCTTGACTCCATTAGGAGTAACGTGCCCACAAGTGTCACAAACGCATATTCTGCGTACGCCAAGTTCCATGGCCCTCTGATAGATGAGTTTCACATCTTCAGGCTTCGAGCGAGTTGTATCTTCAGTTACGAACATTACAGGAATGTCATTATCAACAGCGAATGATACTGCCTTTTCCATTGTTGAAACAAGTTTGTCCATGGTCCAACCTTCTGTGAATTGACGAATGGGACTGGTACCTAGGAAAGCACTAGCTTGAATTTGCATTTCGTGCTTGGCTTGTAAATCAACCAGTGGTTCGATATCATTCATCAGAGTCCTAACCGCAGCACCCGGGCGGATTTGGAAATCATTTTCTCTGATATGGGAAAGCATTGCATCGATGTGTTCGATATGAAATGGTCCTGCTCCAGGAAGTCCCAAATCGACCTTTTGAATGCCTAATTTTTCCATGTAAGTCAACAACTCAATCTTCTGATCGATTGAAGGATTCAGCGCACTCGGGCTCTGTAGCCCATCGCGTAAGGTCTCATCATCAAACCAAACACCGTGAGGGTGATTAGCAGAATCTCTTGAATATTCATAATCGACTATATTCCAGTCGTAAATCAGATTCTGCTCGTCCATGGAATCACCATTGAGACACTCGGTCCTGTCTTTGAGACAGGCACTCACTGTTTGAATGCGTCGGATAGAAGAATCATTCCTCTTCTTCGGAAGAAGACGGCTTCTCAGTCAGGATTTCCTCAGCTAGTTCTGCAGGCATTCTAGCACTGAATATAAGTTCATCAAGGAAGGATTCCTTGTCTCTAGACCTCAATTCCATGACTCTAGTACCCTTTGAGGAACGTCCAGAAGTTTCCTTTGTCTGCTCAGCAGAGATTCTGATGACGATTCCTTTGCCTGATAGCAGGAATAACTGGTCATTCAAATCTGGCACTTGGTGCACTCTAGAGATGACATCACCATCATTCAGATTCATCGTGATTACACCCTTTCCTCCACGCTTAGTTACTCGATAACCGTCCATCTCTGTCTTCGGATTGCCTTCTTCATCGTATTGTTGTTGACCGTCACGCATTGACAAAATCTTCTCGCCCTTTCCAAGGCGTGTTCTCTTACCCATTCCTTGTTTGGAGAGGGTTAGAACGCTAGTATTGATGTCGTTGGTCAGGATCATTCCTGCCAGTGATGCTCCTGAATCAAGCCTGATTCCTCTCACACCGCTTGAGACTCTGCCCTGAGTTCTAACGCTAGATAGGTCGAACCTGCATGCTCTTCCAAGGTTAGAAACCATAACGACATTGTGCTCATCTGTTCCATTCCTTACAGAAACTAATTCATCATCAGCAGCGAGATTAATCGCTTTCTTACCATTACGATTGATCTTGACATAATCAGACAGACGACTCTTCTTGATGACACCTTTCTTTGTAGCGAATGCCAAGAAATGGCCATCTGGTTCCTCGATTAGGTCCTTGTTCATAGGGATAATTGATACTACTGTCTCGTCATCCTTCAGGCCCAAAACATTGCGAATGTGGCTTCCTCTGCTCGTGCGTGAACCTTGTGGAGTCTCCCAAGCTTTGAGACCGTAGACTCTTCCTTCGTTGTAAGGCACTTCATTTCCATCTTTGTCCTTCTTNGTAGCTGCNCGGTTNGTGAANANAAGAAGTCTATCTTTGCTAAAGCANGTGATTAGTGTAGTCGGGAAATCTTCGTTCTTNGTTTGAACACCCTTCATTCCTTTACCACCTCTNTTCTGCATTCTGAATGCTTCTGCTGGCAAGTGNCTGATGTAATTGTCATTGGTNAGAGTGATTACAATCGCTCTTTCTTCAATCAAATCTTCTCTATCCATAGATAGTGGCATTGGGTCGATGTGTGAACGGCGCTCATCACCGTGTTTCTCAACAACCTCATCCATTTCTGATAGTAAAATATCCAAACGGCGTGCCCTTGATGCAATGATATCTTTCAAATCTGTAATCTTGATTTGCAACTCATCGTACTCATTCTGTACTTTCTCCACGTCTAAACGACTTAGTTGGTATAGTCGCCTCTCTGCAATAGCCTTAGATTGTGCTTCAGTGAAGCTGAATGGAGCAATTCCTGGGAACGTTTCATTCCCCTGAAGTACCGATTCGAATTGATCACGGCCTGAACTTCCTTTACCAACAGTGATTACATCGTCGATGCGGTCCTGTGCTTTTACCAATCCCTCGAGGATGTGCGCTCTTGCTTCCGCTTTACCTAGGTCGTAATTTGCTCTGCGCTCAATCACCGATTCACGGTGCTCAACATATGTATGCAACATAACGGGTAGTGTCAACAATACTGGCCTTCCATCAAGGATTCCCATCATGTTGGCAGAATATGATTCCTGCAATCGGCTTGATTTGTATAGTTGATTTAGAACGGCATGTGGGTCTGCATTATTCTTCACTTCGATTACTACACGGATTCCTTCCTTGGAAGATTCATCACGAATATCTCTGATACCAACGACTGAACCCTTGGTAACCAAATCTGCAATCTGCACAAGCATGTCTGCTTTCTTGACTTGGTACGGAATTTCATGAATAACAATTCTCTTGCCGTTTCCATCATCATGAACATCACACTTGGAACGAACATGGAATCGGCCCTTTCCTGTTGAGTACATATCGTATATCCCATCGATTCCATGTATGGATGCACCAGTAGGGAAATCTGGACCTTTTACATGCTCCATGTAGTTTTCTATAGACAAATCAGGCATACCTTGGTTACCTTCTCCTTCTTCCAAAATTGTTTCAACATGGAGTCTGACTGCACCAGAAACTTCGGTCAGATTGTGAGGTGGAATCCTAGTTGCCATACCTACTGCAATTCCATCGCTACCATTCAGTAGCAAGTTAGGAAGCCTGGAAGGCAGAACGGTCGGTTCTTGTTCAGAATCATCGAAATTTGGCTGGAAATCAACGGTATCTTTGTCGATATCTTCAAGCATGTGCTTTGCGATTCTGTCGAGCCTACTCTCCGTATATCGCATTGCAGCAGGTGGATCGCCATCTATTGAACCGAAGTTTCCTTGTCCGTCAACAAGTGGGTAGCGCAATGAGAACTCCTGAGCCATTCTGACCATTGTATCATAGATGGATTGGTCGCCGTGAGGGTGGTACTTACCCATTACTTCACCAACAGAACGCGCAGATTTGCTGAATTTTTTGTCNGCAGTATGTCCGCCTTCGTGCATACCATACAACACACGACGGTGAACTGGCTTCAGACCNTCTCTNGCATCAGGTAAAGCTCTTCCAATNATTACAGACATTGCGTAATTGATGTAAGAATTCTTCATTTCTTCATTCAATGAGCGATTTAGCAGACTTGCATCCGGCATTCCTGCATCCTCTTCGTTNTCTTCAATTTCATCAGATGTCAAGGTTGGTCACCTCCTTTGCGTGGCGCTCGATAAACGCCCTNCTGTCAGGAACATCNTCNCCCATCAAAATCTCNAACATTCGGTCNGATTCTTCNGCGTCCTTNACAGTGACTTTCANCATNGTNCGNTTTTCTGGATTCATTGTAGTNTNCCANAGCTGCTCCGGATTCATTTCACCAAGACCCTTGTATCTCTGTACTCCGATTTTAGCATTCGGATTATCACCTTTCAATTCATCGATGATAATGTCTCTCTCTTCATCTGAGAAAGCGTATTTGCTAACTCTTCCTTTGGTTAACTGGAATAGTGGAGGTTGGGCGATGTATACGTGCCCCTCCATAATAGCAGGGCGCATGAATCTCCACAAGAATGTCAACATCAGTGTGCGAATGTGCGCACCATCAATATCAGCGTCAGTCATGATAATTATCTTCGAATATCTCAATTTCGAAGGGTCGAATGAACCATCATCCTCTGGATTATTTCCAACACCTGCGCCTAGTGCTCTGATAATTGTTTGAATTTCTTGGTTCTGGAATACCTTGACCAAGTTTTGTTTCTGCCTTTCAACATTGAGGATTTTTCCTCGCAAAGGCAGAATTGCTTGGATTCTTCGGTCTCTTCCTGTCTTTGCAGAACCTCCCGCTGAATCACCTTCCACGAGATATACTTCACATTCGCTTGGATCCCTAGATTGACAATCTGCTAGTTTGCCAGGCAGACCTCCTCCTTCAAGAACTCCTTTTCTGCGGGTTAATTCTCTGGCTTTCTGTGCCGCTTTTCTTGCCTTTGAGGCTAACAGCGCCTTTTCGATAATCGCTTTAGCCACCGAGGGGTTTTCTTCAAAGAAATCTCCTAGTTTCTCATAAACTACGGTTTGGACAATTCCTGTGACTTCGCTACTAACGAGCTTATCCTTAGTTTGTGAAGAGAATGACGGGTCGGGGTGTTTAACGCTTACAATCGCAGCAAGGCCTTCTCTTACATCGTCCCCAGATAATGCTTCACCTTTGAGCATGTTCCGCTTTTTCGCGTAGGAATTCAAGCAACTAGTCAGCGCTGTGCGCAAACCAGACATGTGAGTTCCTCCGTCCTTATTTCGAATGATGTTAGTGTAACATCGAATAGACTCGCTGAATGCATTGGACCATTGCAATGCTAAATCAACGGTTACTGTTCCTTTTTCTACGTCTTTCTCGCCTGAAATCTGAATTACATCTGAGTGCAATACTTCTCTGGCAGAATTGATTTGAGAGACATATTGTGACAATCCTCCTTCATAGTGATGTGTGCTAACATGTGGCTCTTCGGAACGAGAATCTGTAATTTCAATCTTCAGGCCTGCGTTCAAGAATGAGGTTTCTTTCAACCTGGTATCTATTTGGTCAAAATCAAATTCCGTTATGTTAGTGAAGATGCCCAAATCGGGTTTGAATACAATCAAAGTACCGGTGTCATCACAAGAACCNACTTCATTTAGCGGACTTACAGGAACGCCTGCTTCGTATCTTTGATTGTAAATTATGCCGTCACGATGTATTGTCACTTCCATCCACTCTGAGACAGCGTTTACTGCAGAAACTCCGACACCATGCAGACCTCCTGAAACCTTGTAGGAGCTGTTGTCGAATTTGCCACCAGCGTGCAACTTAGTCATGATGACCTCTGCGGCTGAAATCCCGAACTCTTCGTGCTTGTCAACAGGAATGCCTCTTCCAAAATCCCTTACGGAAAGAGAACCATCCAAATTAAGTCCGACTTGAACCAGGTTTGTATGACCTGCCAAGTGCTCATCAACTGAATTGTCGACTACCTCCCAGATGCAGTGGTGTAATGCAGAACCATCATGAGGATCTCCAAGATACATTCCCGGGCGTTTTCGGACCGCTTCGAGACCTTCCAGCACTTGTATGCTCTGTGCACTATATTCATCCGTCATCGACATACCTCTATCAATAATATTTGAGTTAAGAAAAATCTGNGAAAACTACCATATTTGAGCCTTTGAATCAGGTGGTTTTTTTCTGTGAAATATCACTCATAAAAACAAGNCAAAATCCGCTTCAGTTTGGCGATTAACATCGAGTCCTCTCTACTCAATTTTAGTGGTGCCAAAGGGGGTATATGAACATACTCAATACCCTGCCCTAAAAGTGAAGATTTGGGGAAAGAAAATGTGTGCGAATAATGTCAAAATCAAAGATTTTTACGATTATTTGTTTTGTATTTAGAATCGCAACCGTTAATGAAGAAGGNAAGGTCGCCGACAGCATGGCTGACCCGAAAGTATGTGTTGCACTCGATGGCACGACTGTCGAAGAGATGACTGATGAAGCAGCGCGAGCGAACTTAGCTGGCGCTGACATGGTCGAAGTTAGATTCGACAGACTATACCTTGTCAAACCTGACCCTACTATTTCTGATGAAGAAGAGGGAGAGAAGCCTCAACTACCATCTGAAAATGACTGGGAAACCATGAACATGGAAGATGTGGATGTAGATGCATCGATTGCAGCGCTGAAGGAAGGCCTNCCTCTACCTGTTATCTTCACTGTTAGACCAGTNTCCGAGGGAGGATTCTTCCCGGGCGTAGAATCCGAGAGAATCGAAATCCTACAGAAAGCAATAGATTCGAAAGTTTCCTGGATTGACCTAGAGTTATCCATTGAAGATTCCACTAGGAAAGCCCTTCTAGATGCTGCGAGCGCTAATGGATGCCAGATTATTGCCTCGTCTCACGACATTAACGGCACCCCAGATGCTGAATCGATTGTTGCATTGGTAAGAGATAACCAAGATGCAGGAGATATCGTGAAATTCTGTGGCACTGCAAACAATCACGATGATGCATTGCAAATATTCGAAGCCGCAACTGAACTAACTGGAGAAGGACTGAACCACAGCCTGATGGCTGTAAACAGCGGTGGCGACTGGGCTAGACTTCACGCTCCAATGCTAGACCAGAGTTTGGTTTATGCAACAATGAGAAACGAATTCAGGATTTCAGACAAGGGATTGGTCAATGTTCGTGACCTAAGAGATGCTTGGTCCCTTCTCGAGTACTAACCAGATTGGTCTTGCTCTAAGGAAGGTACCATTCCTTCCTGTAACTGCTGATTCTCAGAAGTCAGACTCAGCCCCGAATTCATATAGCGCTTGTTCATAATTATTGGAACCACCAAAATNCCCATCATCATTCCACAGCAAACCAATGATACGGTCCAATTAGGAAGTATCGTAGATCTAGGCTCGGAAACAACAGAAACGTACGCTGCTATCGTTGTCTCTGGCTGTGCATCATAGCGATGAGAATTGTTCGTATTGTCAATTACGATATTGAAATATTGCTTTGATTCCTCTCCGAACANACCACCACTAATTTCAGGGCCATCCAAAGAAACTGAAAACGAAACCTGTTTTACATCCTCATATTGGTGAGAGTCTCTGAATGAGTGCCAACCTACAACAGTAAAACTACGCCATTCTGGAGATACATCACTTGTAGGGTCGTCATCATCTCTATTCTCTTTTAATCCCCAAGCGCCATGAGCAATATCGTAAGCTTGGGTGTATCTATCATACTGAGAATTTGTCATTAAATAGACATCTGCTGACGGGTCATAGGAACTATTTGTTGTCTCGATAGTTACACAAATAGTAGTCCGTCTTTCATGGTCGAGGTTGACTCGAAGAGTTCCAACAGCATCATTGCCAATTAGCATNGTTGTTTGGAAATCTTCTCTCAATAATCTCAGATCATTNTTCGGCTCCCAAGTCATCCAAGNTTCCTCTGGGCCATCGTAATCTTCAGTGATTTCATTTTGGCTCTCACTACCTCGTCCTTCTTCCTCAAAAATGAAGTCGTAATTGTAAACATTAGGAACCTTAGCGAGNCNTTCAACGGTTTTGTTCCAACTNGGAGTAACGAAATCTCCGTTATCACAATTTGAATCTGCAGATGCGTTTTGAACCGGAGTAAGATTAGAAGGCGCAACTAACGGCAGCAAGAATATTGTNAAGACTACAAGATTCAGCCTAAGACCCATTTGACACCCCCCTATGGGGGGTGATACACCCCAAGGGGGTTAATCGGTTTTCCCTTNAACGTCTTCTACGAAGAGGCCTTACATATCCGGAAGCACCACTTCGGCGTTCGTCTTTCGAAAGGATACCAGGAGCAGGAGGTGGCGTATGTTGGTCCATGCCAAGAACTCCACCGTATGACTGAACTTCATCGACATCATAAGTCGCTGCAGCTTGTTCTGCTTCTTCCTCGATTTCAGTCGGACTTCGCATTACTGCCCAGCCCAAAATAAGCACTGCAACAATAAGAGCNAGAACTAGGAAAGATTCGCCGCTAGCATCTACTAACCATTCTTGCCAATCTTGAAGCGAGAAATCGGACAGGCTTGGATCTGCTGCCTTTTCAGCTAAAACTGTGACTTCGGCATCTTTGTAAACACATACTCCCATACCATCGCAAACAGAAACTCTGACTGACTTGATACCAACTTCNTCCCAACTTGCAGCGACTCTGATTCTGTCTGCGCCGGAAGGCGTAATCCAATCATCGCTAGCATCACCGTTTCCGTCTGAGTCGAAGTCTAGGTCACTTTCCCAAAGTACGACGATGGTAGAAGATATTCTCTCATCTCTGTCAGTATGTAATCCATCATTTACATCCAAATCTCGCCAAACAACATACTCGGTTTGGTCTTCAGAATCAGAAATATTAGCATCTAAAACAACAGATTCACCGACATAAATTGTTTCAGGAAGGTCAAACTCACCGATTGTAGGCGGTTCATTTACGACGATGTGGAANGTAGNTCTAGTCACGTCTCCGGTNAGATAAGAATCTCTGACTGTAAGNGATACCTTGTACGTGCCCGGTCGGTCNAAAGAGTGCCAAGGCATAGGTTCGTGCGAAATTGGAGTTGCATCACCGAAATCCCACGAATATTCTACAATTCCATTCCAATCAGAATGATTTGATTCTAGTGGAACAAATCTTCCCTCGTAAGTTCTATCTCCATCCCTGGTACCTAATGAATCAAAGTAAAGCATTTGTCCAGGAGTTGTGACCACATTTCCGTCGTCATCGAAGNTGTGTGAATAATCGAAAGATGCACCCTCTGCAATAGGGGTAGAAGTGGTTACCAAATCACCATTATACCAAATATCGAAAATCTTCACTGAAATTATCGGCTTAGGGTTTTGAATCCTTATCGACAGTGTTCTTTCTTCACTCTGCATACCATTCTCATCGATAACAATTAGCGAAACTGAATGCTCACCCGGAGTTGAAAAGTTGTGAATTACTAGAGAATCATTCGAGGTAGTACCATCCGAGAATGTCCACAGGAATTCCAAATCGCTTGAATCACCAATCGAGCCATCAGGGTCGTAACTAGTCCTTCCGTTGAAAGTGTACGGAACATCCACTTGTCCATCTTGGACTCTGAAATCAATAACTGGGCTACCAGCTGAGCCAGAATCTCTAACTTCAAATTGGGCCACTGGCAACTGATTCAATACCTGAATCATCACTTGAGCAATGGACTGAGCACCATCGTTATCTGTTACTGTCAGGTTTACGTACTTGATTCCAGGAGTGGACCAAGCAACCATAGGATTTTGTTCGATTGAAAGGAAATCCACAAACAGGTTGGTTCTATCTACAACACCGCCGTCAAGATTGACGCCTTCGGTGAAATCCCAATTCCAGCCTACTAATTCTCCATCAACATCGTCGAAAACATCAGGCAGCATTGTTGCAGTGAAAGTTTCTGTAATAATTGTGTCAGAGAATATCTGACCCGGCGCTCTGTTGTTCACTATAATCTCGATTACTGTGGAAGCAATATTCACTCCATCGCTAACGGTCAGAGTCAGATTGTAGACTGTAACCGCAGTTAGCCCATCTTGCCAAAGGTGGTAAGCTCGTGATACGCCTTTACCGGATTCTATGTCTCCATCACCCCAGTCCCATGTGAACTCCAAATGACTGATCGGTACGTTATCGGTCGTTCTTTCAGCACTAAATTGGATGATTTGTCCGGTTAGTATCGAGAGATTATTCGTGATTACTTGACCATTTACAGAAATAATTGGATTCGGTTGAGAATCATCTGTAACATTGATCGAAGTTACATCTGAGTCTGACCAAGTTCCTCCCTGATCTAGAATCTTCAATGAAACATTGTACTGACCAACATCAAGATAAGGCCTAACCGGGCTCTTCAAAGAAGAAGTATTACCATCTCCAAATGTCCAAGCATATGCCACTGGGTCATCCAGATAGGGGAGAGTATTGTTCTCCAAAGAAAGTCCCCAAGCGTCAAATCCATTTCCAACAAAGAGTACATTATCCCAAGTTTGAACATCTGAAGGCTCAACGCTCGAATTTGCTACAGGCTTCATGTTGTCAAGGAATTGAGCGCCTGTTTGAGTTGTGTCGATTACATCTCCCAACATATCCTTCATTGTTAGATGGAAAGTGTGAACTTCACTGGTTTTCGCTNTGTACCAGAACTTGGTAGGGACATTTACTCCACCACCTGCTTGGACTCTAGTTTCAAGAGTATCCAAGACAACTCCAGATGCGTTCTTTACTTCCACTAGGACGTCTAAATCTTCGAAGAATGCGTTAGAAAGTACGTTGAATTCTATTTCTGCTGTATCGACATTGGAGTCTCCGTCTCTATCAGCAAGTACTGTTGAGTTTAGACTCAGAGTTGCTGGGGAAGTGATTCTAGCTGCTTCGACATCGATTACCGCCTGAGGATATGAACTTCCACAAGAGGTGTAATCACAGTCGCCTTGGTTTGAAGCATACCAAGTAATCGCCCAAATTTCATCTGTGATGTTGCCGAAACCTGGCACTAATGCTGTTCCAACAGCTCCGTTGAAATTAATGTCAGAGCGTGTGAATATGCCATCTGCAGAAGCCCTGCTCATGATGACTCCATCCATTCCGGGTACGTCTCCAGTGAACCTCATAGTAAGTGGCGCAGGTGCTGCAGAACCTGGTGTGAATTTGAATACTTGAACACCCCAACCTTCGACAGAATTCCCGGTAGATGACCAAGGTCCTAACCAATCGCTATTAGAATCAGCGGGCTGTATTCTACAGAACTCACTAGACCCACAAGATGGTGTCAGGAATAAATTCGACATACCATATATCCCTTGGTCACTATCAAGCGTTGCAGCAATTGTGAAATTAGTGTAAATATCAATGAAATCTCTACCGATTACTCCAGGAGTTGCACCGATTGGGTTTCTAGCCAAATCCTCAATTCCTGCCGCTCCTGTTGATGAATCCTGAGCTAGTTTACGGATTGCTGGTCCTCCTCCTAAGTGGTCTGCTAAGTAAAGTAGGAAAATGAATCCTCCACCGTAATCTGCTGTTCTCTGGTTCCACCAGCGTACAGAATAGTGGCTAGCAGTAGTCCATGCGTTCACGTGTCCATAAAGTGTAGAAGAACCACCGAAACAAAGGAACGCTGCCATGTCTGCTGCACCTTCATCAATCCAAAGATTCTCGTATGGATCAAGTGCATTGTGCATCAAGTGTTGTAACTCGTGGGCCAAAATCACCTTTGACCAAGTCAGAGGCGCATCATCGATGTCGATGAATATAGCTTCACGAGAAGCAGACATTCCCGGAGAGAAATATCCTCCAATGTTGTATGCACCATCTATTGCATAGATGATAACTTCAATTTGACAATTATTGTCTACATCAGGAGCAGCAATTCCTCTACCATCGAAGTAATCTTTCCCAAAGTATGTCATCAATGTAGGATAGACTGTAGTATCCCAAGTACTTGCCCAGTTGTTCAGTACTGTAGAAGATAGGGTTCTTCCACTTTGTACCATGAACGCTGCAGTTGAGGTAGTTTTCTCAACTGTGACATCAATCGACCCACCTGAGGTCGGCACTGTTGCAGTATCCCCTTCGTTGTATGGAGTACAAGCTCGGCCGCTAGTCATCGATTGCGGAGATGTTGCGATATCGACTCCTGGCATTCCATGATCAATCCATGTATTCTTCATCATGCGAGTCGCACTGTATAACGCTTCATCGCTATCAGGTAGCATGTAGGGGTGGGAATCTGAAGGAACGAAGTTGTCCAAATCTGCGAAAACTGGAGTGAATGTGAACGTCTGACTTTCCTCACTTTCAACAGGTTCTGCGGAAGCCAAAGGAGACA
>PBXT01000109.1 GCA_002727695.1 Methanobacteriota archaeon
AGAAAGGAAATACAATTTCGGAATCAAGGTAACATTGGTTCATGGCGATATTACCGACCATCTAGATTGGCTATATGTCGAGGATGCAAGTTTAATTCTGAGAGGAGAATTACTGAGCGATTGTCTGTCAAAATGGTGCTGGCTTCAATCCAAAGCGGTAGATTTGCAACCTAAATGGGATAAAAATCCGATTTCGAAATTGAAGTGGTCCGGTCAAGATTCAACTCCAAATCTGACTTTGGAGTTGTTGAAATTGTCAAACTCTCCAACAGTCGCCACAGTTGTTCATGGAAATGCGACACTGAAGGAATTGAAAAAACAGTTGAGGAATTATTCCGGAGATGTTGAACATCTCATAATATTCCACAAAGATGCAGAGGACTACAGAGATTAGGGAAGTTCGGTTTCTTCAGCAGAACCTGATGACCAGTCATAGATTCCTTTACCGGACTTCTTGCCTAAGCGTCCTTCTGCGATCAACTTCTCAAGGAGTGGATGAGGTGTGTATGAATCATCGTTGAATGATTTCTTCAGATTCAATAGAATGTCTCTGCGGACATCTAGGCCGACGAGGTCAGTAAGGGCGAGTGGCCCCATCGGATGCTTGTATCCCAAGACCATCGCAGTATCGATGTCTTTGGCGCTGGCAACTCCATCTGCAAGCATGCGAATCGCTTCATTGCCGAGAACTACGCCGAGCCTAGATGTTGCAAACCCTGGAACATCCTTGACTAGAATCGTGGTCTTGCCCATCGCTTCGCCTGCAGCTGTAGCCGCTTGAATTGTCTCTTCAGAGCATGAGTCATGCTTGATTAGTTCAAGCAATTTCATGATTGGTACCGGATTGAAGAAATGCATTCCAATGACTTTCTCTGGCCTACCTGATGCAGCAGCAATATCTGCGATTGATAGGGAAGAAGTGTTTGTACCTAGGATGCAATCATCCTTTGTCATAGAACCAAGATCTGCGAATATTTTGTGCTTCAAATCTGGGATTTCAGGAACAGCCTCGATTACTAAGTCAGCATCTTTTACCGCTTCATGCATGTCTGATACAGCATGCAAATTTGCTGCCCATGCTGTCTTTTGTTCAGCAGTAGTTTTTCCTCTAGCTATACCCTTGTCCCAAAACGCATCAATGGTATTCATTCCACGTTCTAGTCCTTCGGGAAATGCATCATACAGGTTGGTGTGCCAACCTGCTTGTGCACATACTTGAGCAATACCTGCTCCCATAGTTCCAGCGCCAATTACTGCTACAGAACTGATTCCCATGTTAACATCCGATGGGATTTAGGTTCATGACGGTTCCTTGGATTGAGCAAGATATACTCCGCCTACAATCAGAATAAATGAAGCTAATAGTGAGAATCCTAGTTTCTCATCAAGCAATAGCCAACCACTAAAGATTCCGAATATTGGAACCAAGTAAACATACATTGCGGACCTACCTGCGCCAATGATTTTGATTCCATCTGCAAACCAAACATAGCTCAATACAGTGGAGAAAATCGCCAAGAATGCCAACCATGCCCACGCATCTATGCCAGCATCTAACGGGAATCCAACCTGTGAGTATTCCCAAATTACTGCAGGGGTTTGAATCAGTAATCCGACTGCACTAGACCATACGGTTAGGTGGAGTGGAGATAGCGCATTCTCACCACTCATCGCTTTCTTCATCAGTATGGTTGTACAAGCCCATGAAAGTGCAGACATAGCGATTAATGCATCTCCTAGTAATCTTTCATTCACGGGTAAATCGACATTAGGAGAATACCATGCAATCACTATAACGCCGCAAACGGCAGAGAGTAGTCCTAGGCCCAGCCGCTTGTCGAATTTCTCGCCTAGGAACGGCACGGCAAGAATTGCAGTGAATAATGGGTTGAATGTGATCATTAGAGACGCGTCACCCGCGGCAGTCCATTTCATGCCGTACATGAAGAAGGCTTGATACAAAAAGGTGGAAAGAAATCCTATTGCAGTGATTATTTTCCATTGGTCTCTAGATGGTGTAACCCATTGTTTTGTTGCAAATAAGAACAGGAAAAAACATCCTACTGCAAGGATATATCTTGCCCAACCTGCCGTGAAAGGTGGAATGTCTCGTGCTGCTACTCTGCCAGCTACCCAGCCTAGGCCCCAAATGAATGCAACCGCCAATAATTTGGCATGGGTTGATGCATTTTTCATCAGAATCGCTCCAAGCCGAGTTGCAGAATACGGGCTCTAGGTAGCCCGATTTCCGGCATTCCTTCGGCTGGTGCGTGGAGTTTTAGTCCTTCCAGTCGCTGAACATACAGTCCATACGATGCAATATCTCCAGGTAAGAAAGGTGTAGGAAGTCCCAGTTTTTCTAGACCTGCACATGCTTTTTCGCTGTATATCGGATAGACATTAGTTTCAAAATGCATCCATGTCGAAACTCTGCAGCAGTCTACGTTCTCAAGAGTGAGAAGGTGCTCTAGCAATCCAACATCAGGGTACTTGATTGTTTGAATCGCCATGTTGACTTCCATTACAACATCTTCAGGCCAAGCGAATGGGGTATTGTTGGCCCATGAATCAGCTAATTCGATGTGTTCAATTACATCGTCACCTGTTACTGCGAACAATGTTTCCTGATACGGCCTATCTTCATAGGCATCGCTAACAAGACCTGGTAAAACCGAGTAGAAGCGTTCTAATTCCGCTTCGTCGGCTCCGTAGAGCGAGACGGGGATCAATTTCTCACCTCAAGCAGTAGCGCCGATTCCACTAGCGAGTTGACGAGGAGTCAATGGTTTGTCCTCAATCCACTGTTGCTTGAAAATCTCTTTCAGTGCTTCTTCATCTTCTGGAGTTGGAAGTACAGTCTTCAGGTATTCTGCATACTCTTCGTCAGTTCCTTCGAACAGTTCACCGTTGGTGTAGCAGTTCTTTCCGCCAAAGTCTCCGATGTCTCTGTGGAAGTTTTCGTGAGGTACGTATAGAGTTACCCCACAGTCTTCTGGAAGGTATCCGTTGAGTTTCTCGACTTCCCTGACAATCTCATCGTGGTAGTGTCCACGGCTTTCTTCGTTGAGAACTTCTTTGTCGACGTCGATTTCGCCTTCGAGTTTCTTACGCTCGTCCCAGCGTCCCTTTACTCCCCAGACATATGCCCAGTGAGCAGAGGTGGATGAATCGGTACCGAACAGGTCGTGTGCAGTTGCAACCCACTTGTTCATGTAGCGCTGTAGCATGTCCAATGGAATGACTCCAGCCTTGATGATTCTTCGCAGTCCATTTGAACCAGTTCCCAGATGGAACGACTCTTCTTTGAGCATAGGTCCCATGGATGCAGCCAGTGGCTTGAATGCAGAGGTGGATAGCATTCCAAGTTGGAACTTACCATCTCTGTCCACGAACATTGTGTAGCAGAAGAAATCCAACCAATGTGGCATTGGTCGGTTGAACGCACCAAGTAGACGGTCTCCGTCCTGGGCATTACGCTCTAGCAATTTCTGAGCCTCTCTTCGTCCTTGCTGTCCAAAGTAAGTCATCAATAGGTAAGCCATCTGCCATCCGTGACGCTGTTCTTCAGCCATGATACGTGCTGCTGCATAGCGGTCATAGTCGGTTGGAGCGCTAGCCAAAAGGTGGCGCTGCTGTTCTACAGATGCGAATTCAGTGTCACCTTGTACGGTGATCATTGCTACTAATGAGTCACGAATGTTTTGGTGGGGCACTTGTAGTGCTCTTTCCCACTTCGCTCTTCCAGCGTAGTCTCCGAATTCAATTACATCGCCAGCGCGGTCCCAATCAAATAGAATTGAAAGGTCAAAATCGCCCAACCATTCTCTATCGAAACCTACTCTGTCTTGCCATTCGCCAAAGTTGGCGACCCAGTCTTCCCATGTCTTAGGTAGTTCTGCCATATTACGGGGATAGGGTTCCTACTATTCATTAATTTGCGAACATGTTCGTGCGAACATGTTCAGGGTGAGTTGCGACGTACCTCGTCGGCGAAGGAATTGAGCACAACTCCCTCTATCTTGTGTAAGTGTACAGAAAGCGTCGATTTACTCAACCCAAGTAATTCAGCTAGAGCGCTCAGTGTTATTCTGCGCGGAGTATCCCAGTACCCTTCATTCAATGCGGAATCGAAAATTATCCTCTGCTTTGGTGTTAACATTCTCGACCCGGTAGAACGGGTTGAGACAACGCGATAGGGTACTCTACCATCACGAAGTAATTGTACTAACTCACGGCTTTTTTCTGCCGAGCATTCAATAGTCCAGTCAACCCATCCATCTCTTACTTCAAACGGTGACTGAGGAATAACTCCAACCTCTGTTATCTCTTTGATGTAGCCTCCACCTTTCGGGGCGATGTCTACTTCGTATCTATTGCCGCCAAGGTCTCTGACCTCTTCGATACCAGAATGAGACTCTAATTCATTTGTCAATTCATTAGAGGATGAGAGTTTTGCAGTTCCTCTTCCTCTTGCCAGAGGCATAGTCTCCTCAATTCGTAAAACCGCTTCAGGGCGTTGTCGCGAAACATCTCCAGACCAATGCCCTTCAGGCAATCGAACCTCGATACGTAACTGGTTCACCATGTTATCACAAAGAATGAGTGCGGTCGTGGCGAGTAACTTCGCCAGTCTTTACATCGATCAACTCTGCAAATGTCTGAACGCTATCTTGGCCAACGACTACTCCTGGCAAGTATCCGTCACAAACTCCGGATGCCGCAAAGATAGCATCATCAGAACGACACAGGTCAGTTGCATCCCACAATCTTGTAAGGTCATCATCAACCATCTTCTCAGCACGCTTTTCTTCTTCATCAGAACGGAAGACTAGTCGACCTTCGAATACGCCTCCAATACCACGAATTGCAGCTGCTGTGATTACTCCTTCCGGAGCGGCACCAATGCCCAAAAGCATGTCATAGGGTCCATCTGGGCGAGCAGCCCATATTGCTGCTGAGACATCACCATCGCCCATCAAGTGTAGTTGTGCTCCAGCCTCTCTGATTTCTTTGAATAACTCGGAATGTCTTTCTCTATCCAATGCAACTACCTTCACTTCTGAAATCGGTTTGTCTAAGACATCTGCAGCCTGTTCGAGG
>PBXT01000110.1 GCA_002727695.1 Methanobacteriota archaeon
GAGACTGCGCCACAGATTCGCCGTTTTCTAATCCTCTGTTCGTGGTGCTAAAAGCCTATTGTGTTTCAAGGCACAAAAGTAGCATCGAATCGCGGGGTTGTTTCGCAACAAATCCAACATGCTCTCCCCCCTTGGAAGAAAGTTGCCTGTCAAGACTTCCCTGAAGCTTTGGTTGCAACTGTGGTTCCAGTGCGACCCGAAGGGTCAATTTGCCAAACCCATAATCTCTAGATGCTTCTACAAGGTGGGAAATTGTTTCTAAAGACAATTCAGAATGAACCAATTTTACAATTCTTCCAGTGGCCTGCACGAGCATCTTTTCTTGATTATTATCAAAAATAATTGGCTCAGAATGATGGATTTGAGGTCTACGCCCATCGATAATGCTCCATGTGATTTCTTGCCCTGGAATTAAGTCCCTTAGGAAATGTAAAGCTAGACCTGATTCAACCAATGCTGCGTCTAAAATACTGACGTACTCGCCTTTTCTTGGCGGCCTACGGTGCTCGGATATTTCTTCAAAATCTCCTTCAATTATCAATGGTTTATGTTTGAAATCTGGGGGGATGCGAACAAATCTGCGAGAGATTCCTGGTGTTGACAATTGGCCAATCCACAAAGATAGGCGATCTACTCTGCCTCTACCACGACTAGTCCACACCCAAGTTTTCCCAATATTGGGCCAAAATGATTCAACTATTTCTTCAACCTCAAGGCGTTGACTGTTATCTAATCGCGGGGACAAATCCAACAGAATCGCTGGGCCTCTTTCTCCATGATTCAGTGCGTCTTTCCATGCTTCAAAAATTTCGGGTAGTTTGGGGGCCATCTCATCTAGGCCGTGAGTACGAGAGTTTCGAGGTCTTGCAGGGTCGAGGTGCAACATGGCAAATTTTTGCTCTGATTCACCAATTGTTCCATCACCGATTTTAATGGTCGAGGATAGTAATGATTGTCCAAACCCATGTTCAGCTACCCTCCTGAGATTAGAATTTGCTGCCTTTGCTGTAGATTCGTCCATTTCTATGCCATAGCCCACTCTGCTTATCATGGCACAATATGCTGCTAATTGAATTCCGCTTCCGCATGCAGGGTCCAAAATTGCGCCATCTGGCAAACCGCATTTCCTAACCATCTTTGCTCTTTCAACTGCAACCTGCCAAGGAGTAGCCAGAGGTTTAGCCTCATCTGCATAATGAAAAACCAATCCCTCTGGAGCAGTTGAATCATTCGCGGTAGGACCGCTAAGGTCTGCCTGGCTAGGACTCAACTCCAAAGTATTCACCCAGATATATCGGAGCGAACCAATAGGCTCTCGAATGCTATTCCTGCGTCCTCAAACGCTTCTTTCCCACCTTCTTGTCGGTCTAGAATGCTGATTACTGCTACAACTTCACAGGAGGTTTCTTCCTCGATTCTCTTGACTGCTTGGATTGCAGAGCCTCCGGTCGTGGTAACGTCTTCTAGAATGATTACTCTGCCTCCTTCTGAAATTGATGCTCCCTCGATTCCCGGAGGATTGTTTGTCTTTCTTCCTCCTCGTCCTTTTGCCTGCTTGCGTACCATGAATCCTAGTCTTTCTGAAGTAAAGTCGGTTGCAACAACTAATGCTGCCAGTGGGACTGCTCCGAGTTCTAATCCGCCTACGAAATCTGCACCGATTTCATCGCATCGAACATTCATCAATTGTCCCACAAGACGGCCTGCTTCAGGGTGCATCATTACAGGCTTCATATCGAAAAACCAACGTGAGGTTCTACCACTGGCTAAAGTGAATGCTTCGTCATTGCCACCGTCGAGAAATGCTAATTCTCTGACTAAATCCACGAGGCGGGCCCATCGAGGGTCATCGCGTAGTTGCTGGGGAACCGACATGTACTAGGCCATCAGTTTGAGGGGAATGAACCTTCCCTAGGAGATATTGCATTGTGTGGTAGCCCTTATGAGCCACCTACAAGGAGCGCAGATAGTTAGCCATGAGTCAGCAGGGCGCAAGAGATGTTCACGACCCCCTGTTGGGTCTTGATATCGAGCGCCTTGAAAAGGAAATGGAATCATATGAAGAATGGCTCGACGAGAGAACTGAAGAGGCGTACAAAATCGCTCAAAGAGCTAGGGCGAAGGGGTTAGATCACTCGCTTGAAGTAGAAATTCCTAGAGCCTCTGATTTGGCTAGCCGTACTGAAAAACTTCTAGTTGAGCACCTTGAAGGTGCTGAAGTTGCTGATGACATCCGTAAATTGTTGGCAGAAAATGACCGTGAAACCACCTCGATTAAAATGGCTACAATTGTTGCTAAAAGGTTCAGAGACAACGGGCACGATTTGCAAAAAAGCATCGATGTTGGACTTCGCGTAGGCCTTGCCATTCTCACTGAAGCGGTACTAGTAGCGCCACTGGAAGGTATTAGTGAAGTAAGACTATTGCCAAATCTAGACGGCAGCCAATTCCTTTCAATTCACTTTGCTGGACCTATCCGTGCAGCGGGCGGTACTGCACAGGCATTAGCGGTATTAATCGGCGATATGATTCGTCGAGAATTGAATGTAGACGCCTACAAACCAACTGATGATGAAGTTGAGAGAGTGAAAGAAGAGTTCGGATTGTACCGAGGAAATTTGCAATATCGCCCCCCTCCTGAAGAAGTGGATACAATCGTCAGAGCATGTCCAGTAATGGTTAATGGAGAATCGACGGAAGACATTGAATGTGCCGGATATGGCCGTGTTAGAAATATTGATGAAGCAAGAATTCGAGGTGGAGTTTTGCTGGTTATTGGAGAAGGTTTGTGTCTAAAGGCTCCTAAAATTCAAAGGCATACTGAACGGTTGAAGGTCCCTGGATGGGATTTCATTTCCATATTTGCAAATAAGAACAAAGACGAAGAAAACTCTGGAGATGGTGACGGATTCAAATCTCGCAAAGTCCCAGAAATTTCAAAATTCATGAAGGATATTATTGCAGGCCGTCCTGTTTTTGGAGCACCGTTAGAACCAGGTGGTTTTCGCCTAAGGTATGGAAGAGCGAGGCCATCAGGCCTTGCAGCTGGCTCATGTAATGCAGCATCAATGGCAGCGATGGATGATTTCATTGCAGTAGGCACTCAGATGAAAATCGAAAGGCCGGGAAAAGCATGTGCGATTACTCCTTGTGACATTGCAGAAGGGCCATGGGCTATTCTGCGAAACGGGGATTTCAAGCAATATAACGATCTCGATTCTTTCCAAAAAGACCGGAAAGAAATCTCATCAATTTGGGATAATGGTGAGTTGGTATTAGGCTATGGAGAGTTCATGGAGAACAACAAAAACCTGGTTCCAGCAGCTTATTCGCACGATTGGTGGGCTGCAGATTTAATCGATGCATTGGACAGTGATCAAGCGGTTGATGAGTTCTGTAGAATTATTGGAACCGATAGGAAAAATATGCCGGAAGGCACACCAGGTTTACCGATAAACCAATCCACAGACTTGGATGAACGATTTCACATTCGAAGAAAGTGGAGAGATTCTCTGATTTCTCTAAATCCTTCTTGGGAATCTGTCAAAGAAATCTCAATCAGATTCGCAACCTCTCTGGTCGGCTCTCACAACCCATGGTGGCTGGATTTGCCAATTGAATGGGTTCCAGCTTTACTTCAAGCAGTAGAAACTGCGACCGTAAGAAACGGAACTCTTCGTTTCATTGATGGCGTAAAGGGGTGGAATGCCGATAAGATGGATGAATTGCGGCCGGAGTTAGAATCCGCTTTGGATTATGATTCAATCCCCGGCCCTAGTATTCAAGTTGAAGATGGAATCTTTTCCAAAACCTTGCCTCATGGATGGGTACTCAGAATCCATGGGCTCGTCAAAGGTAGCGCCCTAATGTTGGGATTGGCTCACCATCACGAGGGTGACGACCTTGTGATTACAGAAGGCTGGGAAGCAATGTTGGATGGATTAGGATTCACAATCAAAGGTAAAGCTCCTATGCGAATAGAAGATGCTGAAGCCGTATTCAAAAACAGAATTACTGAATTGCGTAATGCCGCTACAGTTCTAGAGGAAGAGCAGAAGCGTAAAGGCGAATTGGAGCAGAAACGCTCTACGGTCAGAATTGCTGCTGAAACCGATGCAAGACAGCGAGGTTTAGGAATCGCTGAAACCGATAAAATTGGTAGAGATGCTGCAAATAAATTGCCAGATCCTGGGCCGAAAAATCCTGAGGCGTACCTACGAGCACAGATTCTAGAAGACGATCATCAAGTAGATGGAATCTTAACTCAAATTCGACAAATTTCTCGTCTAAGGTGGGAGCATTCTGCGCCTGTTAGAGTAGGATGTAGAATGGGTCGTCCAGAGAAGAGTGCGCCCAGAGAAAAGCCGACTGTTCATTCTCTATTCCCAATAGCACTATCAGGAGGAAATCAAAGACTGATTGCAAACTCTGCTGAGCAACAAGATTTGCGAGTAGAAATGGGAGTTCGATTCTGCACAGTTTGTGAGAAGAAATCTCCTATGATTAAGTGCCACCATAGAAAATTAGATGATTTCGGTGAAGAAAAACCAGGAGAAGTCTGTGGAGGAAGAACCGAATTAAGAGTTTCTAGCGAAAAGCAGAACGCAAGACGTAGAGGTGAGTTACAGACAATTCGCATCGATAACTTACTCGAGGATGCTAGAATCTCATTAGGAATTGATAGAGTTCCAAAGAAGATGAAAGGACTGAAGAAACTGATGAGCAAAAATCAAACCCCCGAGGCTGTTGAAAAGGGGATTCTGCGAGCAAAACACGGGCTTCCAGTATTCAGAGATGGAACCATTAGATTCGATATGAGCGATGTTCCTGTAACTCACTTCACACCACAAGAGATTGGAGTAGAGTGGGGTCAGTTGAAGCATCTCGGTTATACTCACGATTGCTTTGGAGAGGAATTGCAAAGCGATACTCAAATGCTAGAAATCTTCCCACAGGATTTCATATTAGCAAGAAATGGGGCTGATTATTTCGTTCGAGCTGCGCAATATATTGATGAATTACTGGTTCGATTTTATGGAATGGAGCCATACTACCATGTCGAAAAACCTGAAGACCTTGTCGGGCACCTAATATGCGCATTGGCGCCTCACACATCCGGTGGAGTTCTTTCAAGATTGATTGGCTTCTCAAATAGTTCTGGAGGATATGCACATCCACTTTTCCATGCTGCTAAGCGAAGAAACTGTGACGGCGACGAAGATGCAATTATGTTGCTAATGGACGGTTTGCTGAACTTTAGCAGAGATATTCTGCCGGCAAATCGCGGTGGTAAAATGGATGCTCCTCTAGTTCTGACAACTAGATTGAATCCAACTGAGGTAGACAAAGAAGCCCTGAATGTAGATTCTGCATGGCACTACGAAAGGTGGTTCTACGAGGCGACCCTAGAGCAACCTCACCCAAAGACTCTTGCAGACAAAATGGACTTCATAGAACGTAGACTTGGAACAATAGGTGCAGTTCGCGGAATGGGTTACACGCATTCAACCAAGAGCATGGCCGAAGGCCCACCTCTCTCAGCATACAAAACATTAGAGACAATGATTGACAAAATGAATGGACAACTTTCCTTGGGTCACAGACTTCGAGGCGTAAACGTTCGTACAGTGGCGTCCAGTGTAATTCGCTCACACTTCTTACCAGATTTGAGAGGCAATCTTGTGGCATTTACTCGGCAAAAGGTTCGTTGTTTGAAGTGTGGCCATTCCTATCGAAGAATGCCATTGGCTGCAAAATGTATCCAGCCGCCCAAGCAAACGGGAAGGGGTATGAGTGCTTTCGGAGTCAAAAAGGCGGAAGGCGATATGTGTAATGGGAACCTAGCTCTTACCGTGACTGAAGGCGCTGTTAGAAAATACATCAAAGTAACAATGCACGTTATGGAGACTTACGGGGTAGACCAATACACTAAGCAGAATGTTGAATGGCTTGCAGATAGCGTGGAAAGTCTATTCAATAACGATAATGCCAAGCAGTTAAGCTTGGCTGATTTCTTGTGATTAATTTGGTCTTACTGGGTCTTGCCAAATTCCGTTTGATTGTGAAAATGATTCGATTTGAGGTGTAACCGAAGAATGATTTTGCTCTATTTTCTTCTTCACAAATGCTCTAGCAAAGGTCTCACCAAATGCAATGGCTACAGTACATAACGAGAATACAATCAACCCCATAACAAAGGCGCTTTTCATTGGCCATGTTGTCAGAGTAGTGGTGGCCTCTACACCTTCATCGACAATTGTGATCACGACAAAATCGCCCTCGCCTGCAGTAGAAGAATATGTTATGCAGCCTTCATCAGTATCCCCCTCCCATGAATAGAGTACCTCTGATTCGCTCTCAACAGTTATGCTGGCGTTATGCACCTCTCCATTGATTGATTCGAAGCAGTGTTCAATCTCATAGTCGACTTCTGAGCCGATAAGAGTGGAAAGTTCGCCTTCGCGAGATTCAGAAAAATCCGCACCTGGTCTGTTTATTTCTTGGGTTGCGCCTTGTTGACTCACGGTGTACCATCCTGTGTTTACCACTATCAGCGCGATTATCCACAAATAGTAACTACTCTTCATCGTCAACCCTCAAGGAAAGAATTTGTAACACTTTAGACATCCACTTCAACTTGATTAGTTTTCGTTTTTCATCTGTTACTCCAGACCACTGGCCAACATCATCTGTTGAGAACCCAATTAATTCTACTTCTGTCGCGCCTAAAGCAAACGCAACACATACTGCTCTGTCGCCGTCTGTAAATCCACCCGGGTTGTGCATTCCATCAATTTCAAATGGAGTTTGATGAGTCAATAACACCTCTTGATTTTCATCAATTATCGATAATATTCTTGTCCATGAATCTTGATTGTCCCCATGTGCGTGAAGGCAGATTGGGATCCCTTTGTTTAGCGCTTTCTCGAGATGAGGGGTGCCGTCTCCATCCGTAACAATCAATGCTACCTTGGAAAGGTCTGAAACTGCGCCGATTGCCCCATCCGCAACTATCGCAGGGTATTCTGGAATAATCCCAGGAGATGCTGCTGCACCAATGACCGTTACTTTCGACTCGAAACTCAGTAAGGGAGGGGGATTATTACATTGCGAAACTAGAGATTTCGCGCTTTCATAATCGGGTTCGAGGCCCCAGCCGAAAGATTCTCTGATCTCATCTTGAATGAGAATCAAATCATGATTCACTGGCTTCATCGCACCGTCCACAGCGATGCCCCACATGAATGAGAGGGTTCAAATGCCTCCTCTTGGAATTATACTTCGTGCCAAAGCCGATGACTATTCCAGACCTCACTGACGAGGTCACGCTTGCAAGATATCCCTTCTTGCCACAAGCGAAATCTTGGATTACTAGCATGGCTGTTAAGCATGGAATCGATATCGATGAACTGCTAGATGGGGTCATGATGGATAGAGCACGAATTAGAGCAAGGTCGAGATTAGTCGATTCGGTGGACAGTAAAGATGGTGTGGAGGTTGCTTCTATCGGTGACATCCATACTGAAGAAGGGAGGTTGCTTGAAGCATTTTCATTCTATTATGCTCGGCTTGTAGTGGGAGCTAGCGAAGATGAGAGATTGATTTCCAGGTGGGCTCAAGCTGAGGCTGAACGTGCACAGCATATCCTGGAAAGAGACTCAGCAATCCAAGTTATTGCCAATACCTACCTTTCTGAAATCTCGTGTGACGACAAAGGGATTTGGAAAATTGGCCTCTCCGATTTTATCGAATTGTGTACGGGCATTACCGGTTCTCGTTGGAGATTACCGAATTGCGAAATCAATGATGGGTGGGTCACCCTACACGATGAAGGAGAGCGCTATTCATCTAGAGCAAAAGTCGCTAGATTATTGCGTGAAAGGATGAAAGAAGACATCAAACAAGACGCTCTTGAAAAAATGACTAAGATGGATGAGAGTCTTTTGATTAGGTTATCAGAACCTGTTGGAATGATTCGAGGCCTCGTAGCATCTAAGACTGCTGAAACCATCGCTCTAATCGGTGCAGGCGAGGATGACTGGCCACCTTGTATGAGAAAGATTGTCGGTGAACTTGCTGAAGGAGTAAATGTAAATCACTTCGGAAGGGTATTCCTCGGCTCTATGTCTAGATGCATAGGATTGCCACAAGAGACTACCGTCGATTTCTTCAGAGGCGCTCCTGACTTCAGTGAAGGCACAACTACATACCAAGTGAACCATCTTTACGAAAGAGAATACACGCCTTCCGGATGTTCGAAATTGAAAGTCAATCACAACTGCGCTGTGCGAACCGGTGATGACAAATTGTGCGACCAACCATGGATGGACCATCCTCTGAAGTACATACGCGCTAAACAAAGACGGCGAAAGCGACAAGAAAGTCTGGAAGTGAATGTCGAGCCGCCCAAACCGGGCGATGGTTGATGAACAGGAAGCGCGTCAGCGCTAACATATCCGAGGTGGGACTCTATGACAAGAACTCTAGTGATAACTGTAGATCGAGATAATGATCTTGGTCAAAAAACAGCGATTCGCGGTCCTGTCGTTGGACGAAAGCAGGTTCTAACCGCTGCGCTGAAATTGGGTATTGCCGACCCGGAGGAAAGCGATACAAACGCAATCCTTGGAGCCCTGCACCAGCACGATAACCTCGATGAAACCAATGGTGAGAATGACGAAGTTGAAGTTGCAATCCTGACCGGTGATGAGAAGGTCGGGGTACGCTCAGACCGAGCTATTGCAGCGCAATTAGAAGAAGTAGTAACAGAATTCCAACCTGACCAAGCAATTTTGGTTACAGATGGTGCAGAAGACGAATCTGTATTGCCGATTATCCAAAGCCAAGTCAGAATCGACCACGTTCAGAAAATTATTGTCAAGCAATCAAAGGGTATAGAAGGAACATACTACTACATCGCCAAGGCGCTTGAAGACCCTAAGTGGCGAGCGAAAATGCTGGTGCCTCTAGGTGCAATCATGGCGATTTTCGGTCTTGGTGTAATGCTACCAGATACTTTAGGAGGAATTGTAATCGGTTCACTTCCTCTTGTATTCGGTTTATTCATTCTCTCCAAGGGACTTGGAATAGAAGCAACTGTTGGAAGAATTGCCCAAGAAATGCGAGAAAACGCAGACGCAGCTATGTTCTCCTCACTACTATGGACTACTACGGTATTCAGTGCGATATTCGCTGTAGCAATGGGCTATGACAAATACATCGAGTTGGAAGCGACAACCAACACATCCGTGGTTTGGATTGGCGTTGTCCACTCTGCTTTGGCATGGATTGTTATCGCATTCCTCACCTCTACTGCTGGATTCATGTTACTGCGTCTGAAGAAGGGTTCATTCTCTGGAAGACTGATCATCCTAGCTGTATTCGGCATGGTTGTTTATTCATTCCTAGACCAAGGTCTGTTGATTGCAATGGACGTATTAACCGGAGTCGGTTACAACTTCACGGTACAAGAGATATGGGAAGACATGCTTGAGCCACTAATGTGGATTGCAGTACTGTGGGTTACAACAACAATCGTTCGTGCTGTACAGGCAAGGCAAGCCCAATCTGAAAGATACTGGGGTATCTGATTACGAGTGGAATACCGCTTCATGCATGCACTGCGGGCATGTTATCTTGATTGGTCTAATGTCCGGTATACCAAGTGGTGCTGAACAAGCTGGACACATTATTGCTTGATTGACTCTAGATTGATTGGATTGGCCCTGAACAGACGGGTCGTATTTCATTCGATATTGGTCGGGATTATCGATGTAATTAGGTCCAGTGTTAACTGGTTGTGCATTTTCTAAGTCCACTAATTCCTTACTTCCAACCGGGTCAAAATCTGCGACCGGATTGTTCGCTTGTGGCTGTGTAGCTCCTGCATTGTATGCAGCGAGTTGGGACTCAATATCAGCCAGACCAACCCCGTGAGTTCTGCTTACAGCATCCATCTCTAACATTTGGTCATAGCCCGACAAACTCGCTAGACGGGCAAGTACGTCTTGTGGAAGCGCCATGATAGCGCGTTGACCTCATTCCCATTGAAGGTTCGTTTTGACTGCATCTCTATTGGCAGGTTCTTGTCGTTAGCAAGTTTCAACAACATCTCACCGGTGGGGCAATCATGGCGAACTCTCCTCGATTATGGGCAAATCCACCGGGTAATTCGCCACTACCATTACCTTCGCAGCCTATGTTTTTCACTTCTGCAGAATTAAGTGAAATGTCATTTCCAGCAATGCCCGAAACAGACATCTTAGACTTGAACGGTCTGAAGGAATATGTCGGGAAATTCACACTAGAAAACGGGAAGATGGTCAAGGATGCTATCGATTTAGAAAAGCGAAGACCTTTGCTAATTGTTGGAGAATTAGCTAACCCGTATCGCCTTTGTGACCTAATGGCTCCAGACATGCCAATCATTCCTGTGAGGCTAGAAGGAATATGCAGGACATGGGCTGATAATCTGGATGCCAGGGATATTCAACCGGGCATCCACCATGTAACATTGGCTAGGTCGCCAGGATGGTGGGAGCGTTCTTTCATCACTTTGCTAGAGTTGCCTGACATGAAGAAATTAGTTGCTTGGCTAGACGGGCCATTTTCCAACACGTGGGCACCTAAGCGACTTGCTGAAGGCGTTATTAGATTGGAAAACGACATGGAATTAATGCCTCCCCAATTAGAAGGAATATCCTGGGATGGGATAGAAGAAAAGGTCGAAGTTGACATGCCGGCGCCAAATGGCCCTGCCCTTGATCTGTCAACAATAATGGCACCAATCAATACACGCTCAGGTTGTTACAACAGCCGAGGAAGAGTAATCCGGTGTGCGCACTACCCACAAACTGAATTCCATGACAATCTCTTCAGAAGAGGCTCGTCATTCAAGTGGAATCAA
>PBXT01000111.1 GCA_002727695.1 Methanobacteriota archaeon
CCAGCAAGAAACTGCGTAGTCGCACAACCCTCTCAGTTCAAATTGGCATATCAATGCTTATGTGAAACGCATTAAGAATTTAGAAACCCAACTAATCATCAAAATACTCAGGAATGAGGCGATTGCATATCTCGCCCACGGCCTTTTTGGTTTAGGAGGGGGGAATGGATCAATTCCCATCTCAAGGGACTTGGCCAACATCTCGAGATCCTCCTCAATTGTGACCATGAGGGGGCCAAACCATGTTATGTATTGAAACCATTTGTGCCTAGGCGCCAAACATGAGCGAGGTCCCGAGTGGTTTGGATATGCCAAGCATTGAGCGAAGGCCTGCTCGACCTTCTGCGACATTGATGATTACTCGTCAAGGCAATGAAGGCGTAGAAGTCTTGCTAGGCAATCGTAGCGAATCAATGCCGTCATTCCCGGGATACTGGGCATTTCCTGGAGGCGGCGTTTCCAGAGTTGATACAGCGGCAAGTGAAGTACTTGGAATTTCAATACAGCACTGCGCAATCTTGAGAGAAGTCGTAGAAGAGTTGGGTCTAGCTCCAAATGAAGGGCGAATGGTCGCTGTTGAAGATGACTTCAGAAGCATGGTAGTTGAGGACAAATCGAATTGGTTCCCTCTCGCCCTAGATGGGGACATATCGTGTGACACTAAAGGAATAAGAGTCATTTCGATGCGTACTACACCTCCCTTTTCACCAATGAGATTCGAAAATACATTTCTTCACATTCATGCTGATGACCACGATGATTTCTCATTGGTTGGACAAACAGAGTTTGAAGATGCAAGATGGATGAGGCCTAGCGATTGGATTGGTGCATGGCAGAACAATGTCATCAAAATCGCACCACCAGTAGTTACTCTGCTTATGGAAGTTGACAGATGCCTAGGACTCATGGACCAAGACATGCAAAGAGTTGCAATAGATTTGGAGACTAGAATGCCCGGTCGTCGCTCTATACTATTCGCACACGGAGTGGAAGTCATACCGGTGAAAACGGCCACACTTCCGCCCGCAGACCACACCAATTGTTACCTAGTAGGCGACCCTGAAGGTGAGTTCATTGTAGTCGACCCTGCTTTCCGTCATCGTGAAGGAATGGAAGCTGTCGCTGAAGCCGTTGAAAGGCACAAAGGCGAACTTATTGCCGTGTTTTACACACACGGACACAGCGACCACTTAGCAGATGAAGGCCTATTGAAAGAAGCATTCGATGTGCCAATTTGGTCTGCATCTCCTACTGCTGATAGGGTTTTGAAAGATGGAGAGATACTACAACTCGGTTCACAAAATTGGACGGTGTTACACACTCCTGGACATCACCCTGAACACCTTTGCCTGATTTCGGATTCTGGATTAATTGCCGGAGACATGGTTGCTGGAATTGGAACAATTTTGATTCCTCCCGGACAAGGAGATATGATGACTTATATCGACCAATTAGAGAGATTGTTAGACTTAGACCCTCACCTAATTTTCCCGTCACATGGCCCGGTTATTCCGCTACCTAGTAGAACTCTAGAACACTATATTCGTCATCGCTCAATTCGCCATGATAAGGTTTTATCTGCTGTTGAAGAAGGCAATTCTGAGCTCGATTTAATCGCTAAAATCGCATACCAAGATACTCCTGATGCACACCCTGGTTTGGCTGTTGACCAGACATTATCTCATCTTCTCTCACATGAGAAGGATGGAAAAGTGATGAGGGTTGACGGTGGCTGGGTGCGGACATGAAGACTGTGATGAGCGGACTTGACTTGCGAGCAATCGCTAACGAGTTATCTCAAATGGTCGGATCCCATTGCAAGAAATGCTACCAACCACATTACGAACAAGTAGTACTTCGCTTGCGAGCGAAGTCAGGTGGAAATACAGACTTGGTCCTAATTCGAGGAAAGAGAATCTACACAAGTCAAAGAGACCGCCCTATGCCACAATATCCCGCTCCATTTGCAATGGTTCTTCGAAAGGTATTGACTAATGCTAGGCTCAAGGCTGTAGAACAAGTTGGATTCGACAGAGTACTGCGATTCGTATTCGAAAATTCACACGGCACATTCCATCTTTATGTTGAAGTTTTCAGGGATGGAAACATCATCCTCACAGATGGTGAAGACATGATCATCCAGCCATTAACGCATGCAACCTATGCTGACAGGACATTGAAGAAAGGAGTGCAATATTTCCCTCCACCTGCTGCGCAGGACCCGTATGATTTGAATTTCGACTCCTTCTCTGAACTGATGAATTCCAGTGATAGAAGCCTTGGTAGGACACTAGGAGGAGTTCTCAATCTTGGAGGAGGGATTTCTGGCGCTATTTGTGCAGATACAGGAAATGATGCGGATGCTGAAATCAAGAATGTAGATTTGAGCAAAGTCTGGGATTCACTGCAAGGAATGCTTCATGGAGAATGGAAAGGTTATCTTTTCAGCGGAAAGGATGGCTATGAACAAGCATGGCCGATGGTTCTCACAACCTTACAAGACATGGAATACAAAGAATATGACACAATGTGTGAGGCTGTTGATGAATGGCTTGGTCCTCACGACGCCCATGCTTTAGCCCGAAGAGAGGCGGAGGCTCTGGATGTTGCTGCTCCAGGAAGAGGACATTCTACCGATATTGAGCGATTAGAGCGTCGTCTAGCACAACAGGAAAGTGCACTAGAAGGATTTGCTGCCAAGGTGGAAAAGCAGCAAGAGATCGGACATCTAATTCAGAATAACTGGACACACGTTGAGCAATTATTAGCTCAAGTCAATCAAGCTGTAGAATCGATGAGTTGGGATGGAGTGAAAAAAGCCATCAAAGAAATCGAATGGATTCAATCTGTCAACGCTGCAAAGAGAAGCTTCAACGCTTTCCTACCGGATGAAGAAGGCAAGCCAGGAAAACAGGTTAGCCTCAATATCGACGAGAGTGTTCACCAAAATGCGCAGCGCTATTTCCAAGCAGGACGCAAACAAAAAGACAAATCAGCAGGCGCAATTCAAGCCCTAGAGGATACAAGATTAGAACTTGAGAGGGCCAAGAAAAAACAAGCCAAAAGAGAGGCTAGCGGTCAAGTCGCCAAAGTTAGGCGTGCCAAGCGATTATGGTTTGAAAACCACAAATGGACAATGCTGCCAACCGGCCACCTGATGGTTGGAGGAAAGGATGCCAAGGGTAACGATTCTATCGTGAAAAAGCATCTATCTCTGGGCGATAGATACCTTCACGCAGACATGCACGGTGCTCCATCTTGTTCTCTAAGAAACAATCAGGGATTCATTGTGGACACTCAACCACCTGCTCATATTGGAGAAGATATGCCAGCGTTCAGATTGGTGGATAAAATCGAGGCGGACATCGATGACGAAGTAACTGAAATCGCTGCTACAATGGCTTTGGCATGGAGTAGAGCATGGAATGGTGGCGGTGCTCACGGCACGGTATTCTGGGTTAAACCCGGACAGGTTTCCAAATCTGCAGAAACCGGAGAATATGTTGGCAAGGGAGCATTCGTTATTCGTGGCCAAAGAACGTGGTACAAGGATATCGACTTGCGCCTTGGAATCGGCTTGGTTGCCATCAATGGAATACCATTGTTGATGGCTTCTACTGCAAATCATATTGCAGAAATTTGTACACGCTACATTGTCGTTACACCTGGTCGCGAGAAGAAAGAGAGCATAGCGAATAAGATCTACAAGTCCACAGGCTTAGCGGTTGATGACATACTTCCAATCCTGCCAGGAAATTGTGAGATTATTGAAGATGTTGGACTAATCAATTTCAAGAAATCAGATAATACTGAATAAATATCTAAGGGTTTATTAGTCCCTTGATTTATTTCGAATTATGGAAGAAAAAGCGCAAACAGCACCAATACTGTATTTCGGCTATGGTTCAAATTTGGATAATGCTGATTGGACTAAATGGTGTCACAAGCGAGGAAGAAATCCAGATGGATTGAAAGAAATAGGCCCTGCTTGGATTGACGAATATTATCTTACATTCGACTATTATTCTAGTTCGAGAAAAGCCGGTGCTGCGAACCTGAAATTGCTAGCATCAGGAATGGCGGCAACTCCAGGAGCACTTTTCGAGATTGATGAAGAAACCTTAGAGGCTCTTGACCGCAAGGAAGGGCATCCTAATCCAAAATATTACCAGAGGAAAATTGTAACCGCTTACACAGCAGATGGTAAAGCGCACCAAGCTTATACCTACATTCATTATGCAACTGAGGATAATTTCCACCCTCCTTCCCAAGAATATGAGGCTCTAATCAGAAACGGCCTCGAAAGGCTTGAATTGACTACAGATTGGCTAGATTCAGCCCTTAGCGGAGGCCTGCATGCAAAGTTCGAACATGTATTTGTTTATGGCACATTGATGAAAGGAATGCCTCGTCATAGCGAAATGCAAGATGGATGTACGCTTGTTTGTGAAGGAACTGTTCAAGGCGACCTATACCAAATCTCAGATTATCCAGGATTAGTTGTTGGTAGTGGCACAGTACAGGGAGAATTGTATCGAGCTACAGACATGTTTCAAATCATACAACGCTTAGATTGGATCGAAGGTGCAGGAGGTGCAAACCCTCTCTTCAATAGAGTGATTCAGGAAGTAACAACTGAGCAAGGACAAGTCTGGGCTTACACTTACCATTATGCAAAACCCACGGATTCCTTTGAGCGTATTGACTCTGGTGATTGGTTGTCATTCAACGAGTAATAGTCCCGAAGCAAATGCGCCTACATAGAACCCAAATCCGGTCAAATCATACATCGACCAAGACCCTAAGATTCCCGCATCGATTGTCCCAATGGCTGCAACAATTAGGAAAATTATTGCGTACCCTAAATGCAAAATTCCCATAACTTTCGGTGATTTACCAGCTCCGAGAACAATTGATGAAATAATCGCACTTAGCAAAAATACAAACGGACTCAATCCAACCATAAGAGCCGCTATACCGAAAAACACGAATTCTATTGGCAAATCTGCTGAATCTCCTGAATCTCCTGAATCACCGGAACCGTCGCCTGAATCTTCAGAACCCAAATCTGCAATTTCCCCTACAACTCCCATCATCTCAAATCCAGAAACAGATTCTCCGAAGAAGGATATGTATGGTAAGAACAATGACACAATTATTAGCGCTACTGCTACCCATGGAACTTTGCTTTTCGGTTTTCCTTGAGTTACGTAAACCACTTGTTGCGGAGCGCCCATCATTTGTGGAGCAGGTTGCTGCGAAAACTGCTGCATTGGTTGAGTTGGTTGCATATATTGAGTAGCAGGTTGCTGATACTGGCTAGGTTGCGGGATTGCTCCGGGCTGAGTATACTGAACGGGCTGAGTATATTCAATAGGTTGCGGCTGCATGTGTCCGCTTCGATTTATTGTGCAGATATAGATTGTGCCTGCAAAGAAAAAATCTAGCAACAATCTTCTTGTCTCATTGGAGCACTTACGAATACCACTTTGTCAACATTACGAGTATTCTTCAATTGCTCAAAAATGCCTCTCACATCTAATGCGTTTCCTTTGACGTGAACTACATCTACGCATGAATGGCATGAGTGACCAAGCCTGCTGCTGTGATGATACGCAGCTACTTCGACAGATTCAGTACGTGTTACCATTAACTTCTGCTCCTTTTCAGTCTGATAGTGAACAACTAAGTGGCCTTCAACAACTTCGCTATCGTCGATACTCATGAGATCACCCTTCTGTTGTATTTCAGCAAAGTAAATTGCAGCATCACGAAGGAAACGACTGCGATTTTTGTAACCAGATTGTTGAATCAAGTCGTCGAAAATTGATGCAAAATCTCTGTCTGCGCTAAACGATATAATTTGGCTCATAAACCTGCGAAATCTTTCACAATAATAATAATTCTCAAAACTCTAATTAATAGGTTTAGTTATATAGTTATTAGTTGGCGACGAGGCATGCGCAGTAATTGGCATAGAGCATTGCTTGTGAGTTTCGTTTTGATTATGTCTAGCTTGGCTGGATGTATCGGAACCGATGACGAAGA
>PBXT01000112.1 GCA_002727695.1 Methanobacteriota archaeon
GGAGACCATTCTAGTTTTTCAGCATCAGACCAGATTCCGCCAGGAGCGTGTACCTTGACGCTAGAATCTGCCAGTTCGTTGGCTTTAACTGTGAGGCGTGAGAAACTGTTAGTGTTGTCTAAATCACCATATTGAATCTCAACATCACAATCGCCACCTTGGCCGATTCCACCTTGGCCCTCGCAAGATGCGGAACCATCGATTTGTAGCCTTAGTTGTGAACCCTTCTCTACTAGGAAACCATCTTCTGGAACGTCAAATGCGATTTCGTTGATGGTCCAGACACATCCAGAACTCCCTGGAAACACACTGTCTTGACAAGGAGATGTTAGTTTCTCAGTAACAGTATATGTGGGTCCACCAACTGAGTTTAGAGTGTAAGTTAAATCAGCCTCAGAGCCTTCTTGGCCTTTGAATTTGAGATATACATACAATTTCACTTCAGAAGCGCTACCTTCTCCATAGAGCATGATGTCTCCAATTAGGTCGTCGGAGCGGAACTCTACTCCTGAAAGGATGCTTGCTTCTTTGTTTGCACCTTCTGGTTCAGTAGTGGTAATGGCGCCATCGCCGCCCGAATCGCCAGCTTCATCTAGGTACAAATTGTAATTTTGAAGATTCGCAGGAACATGTTTTGTTTGGACTTCATCTTCTAGAGTTTCAAACTCTACCGCAGGTAGGCCTGAAGATAGCAACAATAGCAGCACGAGGACGGGAACAACTCGAGATTTTAGCATGCGCACCAATTAACCGTCTGCTCCGGGGGGTTAAACCGTTTTGCATACATTGTGCCCTTGGGAAGTCACCCTACGGGTGATTTATTGATGCCGAATTAAGAAATCATTCTAATTTTGAAAATCATTGGTTGGGATTTTACAATTTAGTCCGACTCATTCATTAGTTCTAAGCGATGGGCAACCGATAAGCGGGGGTTGCCGAGTGGTCAAAGGCGCCGGGCTTAAGATCCGGTCACGATGTGTTCGTGAGTTCAAATCTCACCCCCCGCACCAATCAAGTTAGCGACCAACCACCGTCTACTGGAAGTATGAATCCGGTGATGTACTCTGCATCTGAAAGGAATTTTACAGCATGAGCAATGTCTTCTGGTTTCCCAGCACGTCCCAAAGGTACGCGCTTCAAGACCTCCTCGAATCTTTCTTTCTCCCATTCAGCTGCTAGGATTGCGCCTGGAGCGATTCCATTCACTCGAATATCTGGAGCCAATTCTCCTGCCAAGTTGACAAGCAATTGTCGCAATGCCGCCTTGGTCGAAGTGTAGTGAGCCAACTCTTCCCAAGCATGGTTCCAACTTGTATCAACCATGCCAATTACAGACCCATTTTTGGCTTTTAATTTAGGGACCAAACCTTGAGTTATGAAGAATGGAGCATCTAAGTGAATCGATGAGAAGCGACGCAACTCTTGAGGCGTAACTGTAGAGAAGTCTTCTTGATTATAGATTGAAGCATTGTGAACTAGCAGATCTATACCACCTGCTTGAGCAACTAATTCATGGTCATGGATTTCTTCGATTATTCTGAACAAATCTTCATCGTTGGATAAATCTCCACTCACGATTGCTCCTTGGCCTCGCTGAATCAGTTGCTTGGCCTGAGTAAGTGACCGGTTACAATGTACAATGACAGCCCATCCGTCATCGATTAAGGAATTCACAATTGTTGCACCAATTCTTCGTGCACCACCGGTTACAACTGCTACTCGCATGAACATTCCTCTACGAGTTTGGACTTGAAACTTCGTAAACTCCCATAGCGACTCTTTTTGCACCCCATCCCTTCGGGATGATTAGGGGGAGAGGTATGACCGTCAGGAAATTGGACATGGCCAACACTCGCCCTCGTCTCCCAGACTGGTTCAGAACCCGCTTACCATCTGGTGAATTGCAACAGAAATTCAAGGAGACAAAAGATACTGTCACCGACAATATGTTGCATACAGTATGCCAAGAAGCGCGATGTCCGAATATCCATGAATGCTGGGCTGCCAAAGACGCTACCTTCATGGTAGCCGGCCAAGAATGTACCCGCGGTTGCCGCTTTTGCGCAGTGGGCTCAATCAAAACCCCTCCCCCTCTAGATGATAACGAGCCCGAGAATCTTGCAGATGCAATTGCAACCATGGGTTTGAATCACGCTGTAATTACCGTTGTCAACCGTGATGATTTACCAGATAGCGGAGCTGGACATTACAGAAAGTGTCTAGAAGCGGTTCGCAAAAAAACTCCTGAAGTTACCCTTGAATTACTGTGCAGTGACTTGGCCGGAGACCACCAAGATCTGGCTGATCTGCTAAACGGATTAGAATTGGAAGTATTTGCTCACAATGTAGAGTGTGTGCCTCGATTGGATTCCAAGGTTAGAGACCACAGAGCAACTTTTGAGCAATCCATTGGTATTTTGAAAGAAGCCAAAAGATTGCGCCCGGACATATTGACTAAGTCGTCAATAATGGTGGGCCTAGGAGAAACTGATGAAGAAATTACAGAAGCATTACAGATGCTAAGAGATGCTAAAGTAGACCTCGTAACCATAGGACAATATCTTGCACCAAGTCCTAAGCACCTCGCTGTAGATAGATTCCCTGAACCATCTAGATATGATGAGTGGAGTTTGCAAATCGAAGAAATGGGATTCTTGGGATGGGCTTGTGGACCATTGGTAAGGTCTTCATATCGAGCAGGTGAACTATTAGCCAGAGCATCGGTAAGGCTTAGAACGGACAAGGAGTGAGCGAATCATGTCGGGGAAAGATAAGGGGTCATTGGACGCATATACGGTGCCTACCGCACCTTTCCGCCCCGGTGATGAAGCCGATTTTGGCGGGACTTGGAAAGAGCAACCCGGAGACCTTTCCAGGCCTGACCCGGCAACCTGTACCACTCCTGAAACTCACGACCACGCACATGGCTTGATTCGTGTTCTTGGCGACGATGATTCGGCATCAGGGGAATGGAATCCTGAGTTGGATGCTGAGGAATTGATACGGGGCCTAGAGATGATGATGCGTCTCAGGATATTCGATGACAGAATGATTAAGATGCAGAGAACTGGAAAGTTATCATTCTACATGCGCTCATTTGGAGAAGAGGCAATTGCAATTGCCCAGACAATGGCTCTGGATGACACAGATTGGATCTTCCCCTCCTACAGACAACCTGGTGCACAATTTGTCAGAGGACGCGACATGGTAAGCATGATTTGTCACTGCATTGGCAATACTGAGGACAATATTCGCGGCAGACAAATGCCAGTCCATTATTCTTGGAAAGAAGGATATTTCATTTCAATTTCAAGCCCAGTAGGAACGCAATTCAGCCAAGCAGTAGGTGTAGCAATGGCATCCGCATACAAGGGTGATGACCAAGCAACTATCACATGGCTAGGAGATGGAACTAGCGCACAAGGCGACTTCCATTACGGTCTAAACTTTGCATCTGTATTCAAGCCACCAGTAATACTCAATGTAGTCAACAACCAATGGGCTATTTCAACTCACAAAAACCTAGCAACAGGTGGAGAAAACTTCGCAGCAAGAGGACTGGCTTACGACATTCCTTCTCTGCGCGTTGATGGTAACGATTTCTTAGCTTTGTACTCAGTTACAAAGTGGGCAAGAGAGAGAGCACGTGCTGGGAAAGGTGCAACATACATTGAAGTCTATACTTACCGGGCAGGTGCACACTCATCTTCCGATGACCCAAGTCGCTACAGACCTGGTGACGAATTCGAGTGCTGGCCTGGAGGTGACCCGGTTGAACGCCTGAAGAAGCACCTAATCAGTATAGGAGCTTGGTCAGAAGAAAAGAATGCAGAGTTAACCGAGAAAATCGATTCAGAGGTTATGGCTGCTTACAAGGAAGCATGCACTTTTGGAGATTTAGCAAACGGCCCATTCCCTCCAGCATCAACTATTTTCACAGAAGTGTACGAAGAAGTTCCTTGGCATGTTCAAGAACAGAGAGAGGAGTTAGGGAAGTGAGGTGATATTATGACAGAAATGAACATGATTGAATCACTGAATAGCGCTCTAGACAACATGCTAGAAGTCCACGACAATGTAGTAATCTTCGGAGAAGACGTTGGTTACTTCGGAGGAGTATTCCGTGTGACTGACGGACTGCAAGAAAAGCATGGAGCACACAGAGTCTTCGATGCCCCACTTGCTGAAGGTGGAATTGCAGCTATTGCATTCGGCATGGGATTGAACGGTTTGCGACCTGTTGCGGAAATCCAATTCGCAGACTATATCTTCCCTGCTTACGACCAAATCGTGAATGAAATCGCAAAACTACGTCACCGTTCTGGTGGAGAGTTCTCAACTCCGTTAACGATTAGAACCCCTGCTGGTGGAGGAATCAAAGGTGGGCACCACCATTCACAAAGTCCGGAATCGCAGTTTACACATACACCCGGATTGAAGGTAGTCTACTGTTCTAATCCAAACAATGCAAAGGGCCTGCTTACAAGCGCAATCGAATGCAATGATCCTGTAATTTTCTTCGAGCCAAAGAGATGCTACAGAGGGCCATTCTACGGAGACCCTCACAATGTTCCTACTTGGAAAGGACATGCTAAGGCAGATGTTCCCGAGGGTCACTATTCCATTCCTCTAGAACAAGCTGAAGTTGTAATGGAAGGAGATGCTTGTACTGTTATTGCATGGGGTGCAATGGTTCATGTTGCAGAGCAAGGAATCAAGGATTCAGGAATAAATGCAGAACTGATAGATCTTCAAACCTTACTTCCATGGGATAGAGACACAGTGGTTAATTCAGTCAAGAAAACAGGCCGTTGTGTGATTGTGCACGAGGCACCAAAAACAAGCGGTTTCGGAGCAGAAATGAGCGCATCCATTCAGGAGCGTTGTTTCTGGCATCTTGAAGCACCAATCATCAGAGTCACAGGCTGGGACACACCGTTCCCTCACACAACCGAGTGGGACTACCTACCTAGCCCAGAGAGAATTGCTGAAGCTATAAAGAAAACACAGGAGGCGTAAAAATGGGAATATTTGCATTCAAACTACCAGATATTGGAGAAGGAGTTGTAGAAGGAGAAGTCGTAGAATGGA
>PBXT01000113.1 GCA_002727695.1 Methanobacteriota archaeon
CAGCCTCTTCGATTAGTTCAGAGAACTCGGAGCGGAACTCTGTCTTAATTGCAGAAAAGCCAGTGTTACGGTCGAATGAACCGTCTTCTCTGACCTCTGCTTTGATGAAACTAGTGTCATCAGTGACCTCGAAAACTTCTGGCAAAATGTCCTGACATGCATCGCATGTGATACAATCTTCTTCAATCCATACCTTTGCGACGGTTGGCATGACATCACCCGGTGCTCACGCTGAGCGTTCTTTGCCACTTGGAAGTAGTCTTTGAAGGTTCGTGCCTCTCCCTAAAGGGAGAGAAAATTTGCTGCGGCAAAAAGTTACTGAACCAATCACATGTGGAAATCGTCCATTCCACCCATCATGTCGTCACCAGATACACCCTTAGACGAAATGACATCATCGATTCTGAGGATCATAATTGCGGTCTCCGTAGCAGATTGAATAGCTTGTTCGACCACTCTTTGCGGCTCTAGGACATTTGCTTCTCGCATGTCCATTACACCACCATCTTCAACATTGATTCCTGAGTATCCCTTGCCATCAGCATGAGACTTTCTAAGTTCTATAATTGTGTTAACTGGGTCCAAGCCAGCATTCTCTGCAAGAGTTCTTGGGATTATTTCTAAAGCACTTGCAAATGCTTCAATTGCCATTTGCTCTCGGCCACCAACGGACTCAGCGTAAGACCTCAATTCGCGAGACAGTGCTGCTAGAACACTTCCTCCACCAGTCAACACTGCGCCATCTTCCCATGCAACTGAAACTACTCCAACAGCATCATCGAATGCACGGCGTATCTCGTCTACTACGTGCTCTGTTCCACCGCGCAGTAGTACAGAAACGGACTTTGCTTCAGGACAGCCAGTGATGAAGGTCATATCGGATTCGCCGATTTTACGCTCTTCCACCTTAGCAGCAGCACCCAAATCAGCATCTGTCAAATCGTCAATATTTGTTACAACTCGTCCACCAGTAGCCTTTGAAAGTGCTTCCATGTCACTCTTCTTCGCCCTTCTAATTGCGAAGATTCCAGCCTTGGACATGTAGTGTTGGGCAAGGTCATCAATTCCCTTTTGGCAAATGATTACATTAGCCCCACTAGCCTGGATTTTCTCAACAAGTCCCTTGATGTAATTCTCTTCTTCTTCTAGGAATGAAGCAAGCATCGATGGGTCAGTAATCTGAATCTTTGCGTCGACTTCGGTCTTCTTGACTTCTATTGCACTGTTGATTAGCGCAACCTTTGCACCCGAGACTGAACGAGGCATTCCAGCGTGGACTCTTTCCTTGTCTAGAATGATTCCATCGACAAGTGTGCTATCTTTGATAGAACCGCCTTGGCGCTTTTCTACCTTGATATCTGAGAGGTCAACCAATCTTTCACCATCTTCGATTGTGCCAACTGAATTGACTGCTCTAACACAGATGTCAGCCAAAAATGACTTGACTGCGCCAGCGGATTTACCAGTTAGTGAAGTCTTAGCGACCTCCATCAGAACTGAATCACCATTTTCAGTTGAAATTCCATGAGATTCAAGACAACCTACTGCCTTTTCAGCAGCTAGTCTAAATCCTTCACAGATGACAGTAGGGTGAACATTTTGTTCAATCAAATCTTCAGATCTCTTCAGCAATTCTCCAGACAAAACGACTGCGGAAGTTGTACCATCATAGCAGTGCTGCTCCTGGGTTTTCGCAACTTCGATAATCATCTTTGCAGCAGGATGTTCGATGTCCATTTCTTTTAGAATGGTCGCACCATCGTTGGTAATTACCACATCACCCATGCTATCTACCAACATCTTGTCCATTCCTTTTGGACCAAGTGTGCTTCTAACCGCATCCGCTACAGCCTTAGCTGCTGCAATGTTGTTAGATTGGGCACTGCGACCCCTTGTTCTCTGTACTCCTTCCTTTAGAATGAAGATTGGTGCCTGTCCATTTCCATACATGTAACTACCTCGGCAGCCTATCCCACGGGAAGCCCGTCTTCAACCCATCGCAACTGAATCTCAGCTGTTATTGTCGAGCCATTGTTGACCGTAGTGGTTCCACTGTTCCATAGTCCAACCTTCTGGGAGTCCTTCAGGAGGCACAGGCGGGCCTGATTGGACTGCTGGTTCAGGAGTTGGCGGAGATACGCTGGGAACGCTCTTTTCCATGGAACCAACATTTGGTGCTGCTGCGACAGCACCATAGGTTGCAGTCAGGTTGTCTTCGTATCCATCACCAGTCCAACTTTGCTCCTCTTCCTCTTCTTCAGAATTAAGGACCACCAAAAGAACACCAAGCAGAGCGATGATAATCGCTCCACCTACTACCCAAATACCGATTCCTACCCAATCGATGGAACCACCATCTGAAGATGCTGCGTCAGCATCTGTTGATGTTCTCTTTAATGTCACTGGCAACTCAAGAGATGCAGCATCTTCAACGGAATTGGAAATCGCCCAAACAGTAACCGTTGTTTCGATAAAGTCTTGATCTAGATTTTCAAGACTAGAACTCTGAACTACAAACTTGATGCTAACTTCACGGTTTCCTTCAACTTCCAACCAGAAATCTCTGTCGTTTGCAGAGACTGAAGCGCTATACCAGCGGTTAGTTTCGCCTTGGTCTAGATCCATAGTTACCGATTGACCGTCATTGTATTGATTTCTAACGGTTACAATTACCTCGTATTCTCCGGCCTCATCAATAATTGTAGATTCAGTGGATATGATTCTCAACCAGTTTTGGGAACCAACTCGGTAAGTGCACTTACCATTGCTTGAAACAGTTGGATCATTGACACTTGTAGCAATTACCTTCAGGATTAGTTGTCCGTTTGTTCCTTCATCAAACGAGAATCTAACGGTTACGTTGTACGAGGCGCCCGGCTCAAGGATCGGAGTCAAATCTCCATCAACAAGTTGGACAAATTCCGCATTCATTCCTTCTGGAAGTTCCATACTCATAGCGAATCTATCATCCTGATTTCCATCATTTCTAACTTCGAAGCGCATTGATTGTGCTTCAGACCCGGGAATGTATGACTGGTCTGCATCTTCATCAGATACGAAGACTGCAGATGTATCAGTAACATCCACATTGATAGTTATCTGTTCGGAAACAGTTGGGTCGTCGACACTAGTTGCTGTAACTCTTGCAGTATACAATCCTGGAGCAAGACCTACCGGCATAGGCAGGTTCAATGCAATGCTAGTTTCTCCGTCCCAGGCATCTAAAATTGGAGTTTCATCAGATGAAAGGTATGCTTGCAATTTCCAATTTGATTGTACTAAGTCTAAAGAATACGCTTCATCGTCATTTCCGAGATTCAACAAATCGATGTAAACAACTCTTGCGTTACCATTCGCTGGAGCAAGGATTTCCATATCTTCTGCATACATTTCCACTTCTCTTAGAACTGGAATTTCGATTTTCTTAGATATTACATCAGTACCGAACAGTGATTCACCACATGAAGGACAAACCGCCCTCAGTGAGAACGGGACCTCTCCCGGAGTTGCATAACTTGGAGCTGTTACATTGAGTAGTAACTGTACTTCTTCTCCCTTAGCCAAAGGCATTGGCATCTGAACAATGCTGTGGTTCAAGTCTGTCACATAGGAAACCCAGCCTTCACTTTGGAAACTCGAAGTAACAGTGTATCCTGCTTCTCTGTTTCCTGCATTCTGTAATTTGAATGGTATGGAAGTGGCTTCACCGGGATACAGACTATCTGCAAGTAATGGGGCTGTGGAAGATAGGTGGACACCGTACTGTTCAGTAATTGCAAGGTCGGCTGTTACACGACCCATCTCTCCTAATTGAGTACCTCCTGCGTCTTCCCACCACACTTGCCAAACTTGCTGCTGAACATCCGCTCCAGCAGGAACTGAAAGGTTGATCCACATCTCAGTGGTGTTACCTCCAGGTATAGCTGGCAGCATAACAGTAGTCCCGTGTTGGTTAGGGTTTTCACTGTCGATTCTAATCGCAGGCAGACTTGGATTCATCCAAGAAACATTGGAAACATTAGAATTGATTCTGACTTGTGCAGATTGGTAACCATTGTTCTTGACAGTACAGTACATTGGAATGATTGTGTTTGGAGGAGTTGTGTATCCGCCGGTTGGGTTGTCACAATTGATGTCTAGTGTGAATTCGCTTACTTTCTCGATTGCGAACAGAACGAAATCATCGACGTGCATACCGCTAGTTGCGCCAGAGCCATCGGATTGGAACAATATACCATATGACCAAGAGTGCCCTCCAAGTTGGTCGGTTGGGTCCCATGAAATGTTACTCCATTGTCCAGGAGCAGTACTAGGGGCATCCTCGGCGAAATTGTGCGAGATTGTACTCTCGGGAGCGCCATTGCCTCTCCACAATTCAAGAGCCACGAAATCCCCTGCACCCATCTGGCCCCATGTTTGTACATGCATTTGTGCAGACATTAGTCCTGCAGAATTGAGTTGCATCTTACACATCCACTGGATGTATGCTTGAGATAATCCGCCATCCAAAGATGCCCCGTATCCGCAGTTACTATTTGTACCTCTGAAAGCAAATACTAGGCGACTCCTTGATGCTGATGGGTAATCTGAACCTGAGTTGGAATGTCTCCAATTCGCATCACCGACTGCTGATGCTGAAGTGTCTTCTTGCCAGATTCCAATTCCAGTTGCATCACTTCCATCGATTGGATATTCTCCACCATAGAAAGTTGGAACAGAAGCTGTTGGAAGTTGCTGATCTCTTGGGTCGCCTTCTGCATCCATATCATCCCTTGAGAGTGCGACTGGTAGTGCCTTCTCCATCATGTCATTTTCATTTCGGTCATCAGATGGATTGAAAACATGAGCCCTGATGATTATTCCACCTGACAACTCATTGTTAGATACATCCAGATAGGAATGTGCGACAAATGCTTCCCATTCGAAAGAATCAGTGAATGACTGACTACCTAGCAAAGGAGTAGTACTCCATGAAGTTGTATTCATTACGAAACCAATTGGATGTACCATCTCGACAGTTACTGTCGCATTTGAGCCTTGTAGTGAAGCACCACCGCGCTTTACTTCAACTGAGATTTCCACAAGGTCGCCTTTGGCAACGTAAAGCATCACACTTCCATCAGGCTGAATCCATTGACTTGCAGATGTAGAATTGATAGAAATTTCAGTCACTGAGAAATCATCGGTTGAGCCACCGCGTCCCATTGTGGCTTCAACATTCTGAACTGAAATTGACAATATAGATTGCATCAAAAGTAGGCTAACCAAAAACAATGGCAAGGACTTACGCATATTCATCAACGAGCATCCCACTATCACTCCGCATATGAATGTGGCCTTCATATGTCCCCGTAGGGGACAAGTGCGAATTTCCGATTTAACCGATTTAATCGCCATTATCTAGAGTAAATCTAGGGCAACCTTTGAGAAAGCAAAGGGGCGGGATAATTTCGTGAGTGAGTATTCTGACAAAGGGCCCTTAGCGGCTCGGCTCTGGTTGACAGGGCTAGTTTTCTGTCAGATTTTCCTCACTCCGATGGCCGCTTTCTCTATTACATACCTCGTCGAGTTTGAAATGGCTTCAGAAAATTTCACTATGTCGTTTCAATCAGAAATGATTCCTTGGATTATAGCAGCATCTCTCGCCTACGGAATGATCGCTCTGTTACTTGCGCTAATATTCGGAGGATTCACTCCTGTGTGGATTGTAGAAAAGGGAGGATGGAGAGCTGCTCTTGGACTTACTAGGGCTAAGAGAGATGCCGCAACTTTACGCAATACAAGAAGAAACCATGCTAAATCTCCTCATGCAAAATTAACAGTAATGGTGAGCGATAGAATCCACAAACGACATTCATTGTTATCAACGCACGGGGGTCTTGTTTTACTTGCAATACCATTCCAATTGATGTTGGTTGTAATCCCTCTTGGATTCGTGATATTCATCCCAGATGAATGGATTAGGTCGAATAGAAGATTGGAAGTAGCTTTGGCTTGCTATCTAATCGTACTGATTTTTGTTATGCGAGTATTTCCCAAATTCGCTAGAAAGCACATTACTATCGCTGCATTTACTCGAAGATGGCTTATCTCCATGACTAAATTGTCTTGGCTGGCACCGGTACTAGTATTGTGGTTGATGGGGAGATTAGCTAGTGTCATCGTTCTTTCATGGGTAGGTGCTGATGTTTCAAACACATTACATCTTGAACAATCATTCATGGAAGATTTCTTACAAATCGGTAGTGTACCTGAGGCCTCATTCTTAGATCTACTAACTGCACTCGCAGTCATGCCATTGGCCGCATTTACAACCTTAGCATGTTTAGGAGGAGGTTCTGGAACACCTCCTGAATGGATGCGAATGGGTGATGAAATTGCAATCAAAACACCGGAAGAAGAGGGAAATGGAGGAGCGATTGTATCCCTAGGAAGAACAGTTGGAACAGTTACTGGTGCAGCGGTGGGAATAGGAGTTGGAATCGCAGCCACAACTGCTGCAGGATTGGCATCAAAGGCTCAAACCGCTGGTAGTTCGGCAGTAGCCGCAGCCAATGCCGCACCACAAGGAATCAGTACTGGAATGGATGTTGTAGATGCAACAGACGAGACCTTTTCATTCGTCGATAGTTCAGAAATTGTTTCCGAAGCACCCCAGTATATAGAAACTGGCGAATCTCAAGAAGAGCCAAATGAGTTCGAAGGATTCGGCTCAATGTTTGATTGATCATTCTTCTTCATCGACCGCCATTATTGGTTTACCATCAGAGAGCACAAGTCGAACAAATCCCATTATCCAACCATCGCTTCTTGGACGACCTAAATCTGGCCTTGGCTCATTTAACAGAACTTTACCGCATGCCTTGCATCTTACACAAGTCACTTCCCACATTGGTTGGGAAAAGGCACAACAAGAATCTTCAGAATCCGAAACATTGCGGACTTGCTGCAGGCGCATTGCCATTTGTTTGGTGCATGGAGCTTCCTCTCCGGCAAAAAATCCTGTTACTCTTGATAGAACTAACCAACCTGAAACCGTCCACAAACCGAATCCGAAAGGAGCGGAACCGTGAGCGAGACTGACCCAACCAAATGTTAGCGGAATGATTGCGAATACTAACGCTAGCCAGTAAAAAAGTCGCATATGTAGAACTCTTTGGATAAGGTGTGCATCAACATAAATAGGTTCAGGGTGAGGAGCAAATTGTTCATTCCAAGATTTGACACGAGGGAAAGTCAAAAACGGAATCCTAGTGATCATGTAGGCCAATACAGCCCCGCTGAAGAACTCAAAAGATTCAATCCACATTTCAATCGCCGCGCAGACGCTTTAGGACAACTTCCGTCTTGTCCATACCAAGTGAGATATCATCTCTCGAGATGGTGTATGCAAACCTAAGATGACCCTCACCTGAAGGACCAAATGCACTACCCGGAGAACAAAGAACTCCTCCTTTCAGTAATTCAAGAGCAACTTCTTCGCTGCTCATCCCGGGAACTTCCACCTTAGGGAATACGTAAAATGCACCCTCTGGAACATGGCATTGTACACCAGGCATCGAATTTAATCTCGAACAGATTATATCTCTTCTAGCCTTGAATTCAGCACACATTTCATCAGGATAGTCATCTGCTTCATTGATTGCAGCGAGTACTGCATACTGCATTGCATCATTAGAACAGGCTGTAATGTAATATTGCAACTTAATCATTTGATTCATTGCATCTTTATTTGCAGACATAATGTATCCGATTCTCCAGCCGGTCATTGCATAGGTCTTCGAGAATGAATTGATGAGAATGACTCTTTCATCATCACTACCAACAAATGACACGTGTTCACTATCAAACACGATTCTATCATACACCTCATCGGTAATAATCCATAGGTCATGACGTTGGGCGAATGCTAACAATTCATCTCTTTGTTCAATCGTAATCGTTGCACCTGTTGGATTGGAGGGGAAATTGTATAGAATTGCAACTGTATTTTCATCAACTAGACTCTCAAGATGTTCTATTGTTGGAACGAATTCGTTCTCGAATAGACATTCGTAAAATCTTGGATCTCCGCCCCAGAGCCCAACATCGGGACCATATAGAGGGAAGTAAGGCTCTGGAAGAAGGACATTCTTTCCTGGGTCGACTAATGATGCAAAAATATTGAGCAGGGCGTTCGTTCCACTCATTGTCATGCATACATTACCTGCATCGAGGCCCGGGCTAAGGTGGTGCCATGATTCTGCAATTTTACTGCGCAGCGCCGGAAGTCCAGCAGTAGTAGTATACTTGTTGTGTCCATCATTCATAGCTTGGTACATCGCATCAATTGCAATTTTTGGAGGCTGAAAATCAGGCTCTCCTAGGCCGAATGAGATAACATCATCACCAGCCATGTCAAACATTTTCCTGACGCCTGTAGGCTGGATGTCTAGAGCACGCTTGGAGAATCCACGCATGTAAGGACGAAAACGAGCCTACTTTTCAAGATGAGCCATCTTCCATGTTATCTTCCACGAGTACAGCCTCTAATGGCACCTCATCATCCGGAAGTGGAATGTCACCTGATTTTTCTGAAACAACCGCTAGTTGGAGAGGTTCATCTTCACGCTGGTTCATAGCAACCCATACTCCGAAAATAATTACTGCGAAAGTTACAGTAGCGATAAACAAAGTTCGTCCTAGAGAATCTCCACTACCCATTGCATCGACATTGCCGCCACCGACCACTGTATCCCATGAGATCATTGACGATGCTCCATCAGCATCTACTCCTCTAACAATAATCATGTTGTAACCGCTTGGAAGATTATCAGTATCTACTGTGAACATAAATTCAAATGACTCGTAGGTGCTCATTGCGCCTTCAACGGATTCATACATGACTTCAGTCCACGTTTCCCCACCATCTGTAGAATACTCAATCTTCTCCATTGCAGCACCCCTTGACCAAGCAAGGCCAGTGTAAGTATTGACTGTACCTTGGGTTGAGATGTTCTCGATGTGGACTTGTAAATCTAAATTCATATCAGAGGTAGAAATTCCTGTCATGTTCAGATATTGAGCGGTCCAAACCGCATCATGACCATGAACTAGGCCCCATCCGAAGTCCTTGTTCCAATGTGGGTCGTGCTCTGGTTGGCTTGCTTCACCCATTCTAGTTGCAGTCGAGCGAAGGATTTCTCTAATCACTAGAGGGTTGATTTCATCATTCACTTCCATCATCAAAGCGATGATGCCAGTCACTGCGGGTGTTGCATAAGATGTTCCTGAACCTCTCCCAGTGTATCCATTTTGTGAAGCATCGCCACCAAGGAAGTTGTTACATCCGCCAGATGTGACACATGCTTCAGCTTGTATGATGTCGGTTCCCGGTGCGGTAACATCCGGTTTCATCTCATCAATTGGATTGGAGTTTCCATTATCTCTTCTTGGACCTCGACTGGAGTAGGAAGCAATCTCGTCATCATCCCTATCAATTGTATTCAAGTCATTAGTTGCTCCGACCGTAATAGAAAGAGAAGAAGATCCCATTCCAGACAAACCATCGTTATCTGGACCATCATTACCTGCTGCAACGCTTACAGTAACTCCTGCAAGGGTTGCTTCGTCTAAGATTCTAGAATGCATGTCCTCTCCGTCACTTCCACCGTTCTCGTGGCTGGTGATTCCCCAGGATAGGGAGATGATGTCAATACCATACAGGCTTTCGTCTACGCCTGGCCATGCAGTGTCTTTGTTGTCAATAATCCACTGCAAACCGTTCATTGCAGACTCATAGAACTCTTGAGAGAGCAGATAATTTTCGAATGGTCCGGCACCAGCATCTGTTCCAATTCTTACATCGATAAGGCTTGCATTAGGAGCAGAACCTTCGAATCCAGTTTGCTCTCCATTTGCATCTAAACCTGTTGCTGCAGCCATTCCCATGCAGGCAGTCCCGTGTTGGTTACCATCATCTGGGTCGAAGGACCCATCGGTTTCACGGCCTCCTGCAAGGATACATTCTGGGTCTGTATGTACGAAACAAACCGCATCATATCCTGCCACGAACTTATCCTTTAGACCAGGGTGCTCGTTGTCAGTTCCGGTATCGACCATTGCGATGTTAATTCCAGCACCCTTCATTGGGCTGTGATTCCATGCTGTGTGCGGATATTCTTCTGACTGCTCTGCCAAGATGTTAGGAGTTTGAACGTCGCCCCAAAGAATCACTTGACCGTATCTTTCTACCATTACGACGCCATCAATTTGAGACAAATCCCAAGAATCTGTTGAATTGATTACTCCCAGTAATACCGCATCTACGGCTTCGATAACATCTGTTATCTGATAACCTAGAGATTCTAAGTGAGCAACATCTGAATCAGTAACATCTCTGCCATAAGATAGGCCGATTCCTGCTGGACCATCCAGTGTTTCTAGAGAATCATGGATTCCATTTCTGTTTGAATCTAATGTGGTTCTATCCCACCAATCCAACTCTTCGTGGATTACCGGAGTCATTTGTGGAATTACCGTCGTCCAGCCTTCTTCGTGTTTGACTTCACTTGCGAGCGAACCGGTCAACGGAGCCATGAACAAAAGAAGACAAATGAATGTGAAACCTTGACGCATAGCCATCCCTACTATTCCTGAAGTCACAATATCTCATCAACATGTTGGTCTCATGGTTGATTGAATATGGTGGGAGCACAGGGATTTGAACCCCGACCGGCTGGTATCTTCTGATCCGCCACTAAGTTTTGTGTGTACGGCTGGTGGCGGGAGTCACAGGTCGGTCTTCCAGTTGATCATCACAATCTTCAGACCTTTACCATTCGTCATTCCCGTGCAACTGGAGCCAGCTATACTACCAGGTTATACTATACTCCCCCGTATTGTTTACCCTTCAGCGTCACTGCTTAGCCTGTCGGCGAGCACGCTTACGACGTCGTAGCTTTTTCTTACGCCACTTCCATCGCTGATTACCAGTCTTCTTCCACGCTCTGGAACCTCGCTTCATGGTGAACAATCCGCCGACCAACCTTCCCTATATGAGGACTTCCCAAAGCGAAGAAGAACGAATCAGGCCAAAATTCCTCTTTGGTAGTCATCAATTGCTTGCAGAATTTCCTCTCTAGTATTCATTACGAATGGGCCATATCTTGCAATCGGTTCATTGAGTTCTGGGCCTGCGAGAATCAAAAATTCGGACGACTCTTTGGCTTCAATCGTGACTTCAGAACCAGCAGATAGCAGAGCTAGTGAGCCATCTTTTACAGATTTACCTTCAATGGTAACTTCACCTTTGAAAGCATAGATCATACCGTTCAATTCGGTATCCAAAGTCTTGTCTAATGATGTCCCCTCTTCCATCTTTACATGAACATAGGTAATTGGAATGACTGTGTCAATTGAAGATTCAATGCCTAGGCACTCGCCAGCGATTACTCTAGCCCAAACTCCGTCTTTCTCAATGGTAGGCGATTGGTCAGCGGTTATGTCTTGATAGCGAGGATTCATCATTTTGTCCTTAGCAGGCAAGTTAACCCAAATCTGGAATCCATGCATTAGGCCTCCTTCTTCCATCATCTTCTTGGTAG
>PBXT01000114.1 GCA_002727695.1 Methanobacteriota archaeon
CGGTACTGACCTCGTGGTAGGTACTGCAAGAAATCAAGGATGGCAAGGAATTGATGGAGAAATCATGCACTTAGATGCCTCTGGAACTTGGACTTCTTGGGATGGTGGCTCTAACGGAATCCCTAACGGTTACCCAATTGGAATGGAAATGTGTGGAGGATTATTCCACGTTTCAATGACTTCAAACAATGGCGGTGTAGCAAGATTTGACCTAACTAATGGCATCATTGAATCCGCTTTCACTACCTCTACCAGACTTGATGATGGTAACGCTGCAGCAGTCGCGTGTGATGATGCTAACGACATTCTGTATGTAGCATATCACGACGATGGAGAGCCGATCTCAAGATATGATTATACCAACAGTCAGTGGTTGTCCAGTCTAACTTCATCATCACACAACATACCAAGTGACCCAGTTTGGTGGGGAGCCATGACATTCGCTGCTGGGAAGCTAGTGATTGGATACGATATTGGCACTCAAGGAGACAATGTAATCGGCGGGGGCCTGGCAATACTATCTGCTAATGGTGCTACTGTAGGTACCGCAGGTATCGTATCGACTGGTTCACCTGTGTCATCCGTTGATTGGTTAGGCACACAGTGGTTGATTGGTCAAGCCGGAGGAACCTCTGGATATTCTCATGTAGATACTATCGGACAAGCGGGTCAAAACACAATTCATGCGCTTCCAAATCTTGTAAGCGGACAAGTTACCTCCATGGCTGGAAATCAAACTCACTTGTGGGTTGCATCCTCATCTTGGCAAAACACAGGTTCAGGAGTTCTTCAAGGAGTAAGGCTAGCTAATGGTTCAGTTGAATGGCAGAAGGGATGGACTATTCCAGCAAATGCCGCAGTAACAGACATCGAATTAGTTGGAACTGATTTGTACCTGGCAAGCAATAATCGTGGACTAAGATTGCTGGACACAACTACTGGAACTTTACAACAATTGCCAACTGGAATTCATAATTTCCAAGATGGTTTGAAAGTCGTTGGCGATGACCTATTCATTGGTTTGCAAGGCTCAGGCACTTCTTCTGCTGGTATTCAAATCTTCAATACTACATCCAATACCTACACCGCTGGACGTTTGCTAGCAGGTCTTCCGTCTAACGTCATCAACTCGTTCCTAACCGTAACTGAAACCAATAACCTTGGTCAGATTTCTTCTGAAATGATCTATGTTGCCACAAATAATGGTGTTGCAAGGTGGAACGCAACCGGTGACAAGTGGGAAACAGCTTGGACTGCGCTTGACGGTTTACCGATTTCTTTCGTCGAGGATATTATCGAGTTTGATGGCGACATTTGGATGTCAACTCCTAGCGGAATTTCACACTACGATACTACCGCAATGTCGATTACGAATTACGACAAGTCTGATGGTCTAATGGGCACCTCTACATGGGGATTAACCGGAGCAGTCACTACCTTCACCGATGCTTCCGGAGTGACTACAACACAAAATAGCCTCTTAATCTCACACGATGGAAAGGGCACAGATAGGCCTGGAATTACTCAATTTGATGTTGGTAGTCAAACAGTCACTGATTTACATCAATTTGACCAACTGCCATCTAATTCAGTTAGTGCTGTTACTGCAGATATTTGGGGAGTACACATAGCAACCGACATCGGGCCTCTTATCCACTGGATTCGAAGCACTGGAGATTTCAATGCGGGTGTCAATGTATTCTCTATGGAAGATTGGCCTGTCTACAGAATGCGTTCTGATGGCTCATACCTGATTGCAGTTGGTGAAAATGGTGCTACAGTAATACAATCTGGACTAAACGGTGGTTCAATTATTGGAAGATATTCTGCCAGTGAATCAACTGGAGGAAGCGTAATTAGCAATTCTTACGTTACAGTATCAACATCTAATGGATTGAAGGTTTGGGACCTCAATTCGGGTGATGAATCGTCATCGGTTACAATGCGTAAAGCAGACCCACTGTCCGTAGGATTCCAGATGCAATTCCAAGACATTACCAATTACACACATCCTGGAATGCAGGTTTCAATTATCGATGCTTCTAATTCTGTAACTCTTTCACAGGATGGTGTTTCTGGAGCACACGGGGTGCTAATGCAAACCGCGCCTCTGACCCTCTCTTCTCCAGTGAGTGGAGCTGCAACTTGGGCGAAACTGGTGGACCTAAAGTGGAATGCAACTGTGAATCTATCAAACGATCCGACCTTCATCACCAGCATGCAATATGCTGTAGATAACGGAGTTCTACTGAACGGCACTAGACACATCACTCTAACCTTAACATCTCCAACAAATGGAAGTGTATGGGCGAAGATGACCTATGATTGGTATAGAACTGAAACCCCTGTGCAGGGACTCTCTCTTTGGGACAGGCCTGACGATGGCGGTCAAACTCTAATGGCGAATTGGACACTTGTTCATGACGAAGACTTTGCCAGATATTTGGTCTATCTTAACGAAGGGCCTTGGACAACTCAGCCAACTGTTGCTGACTTGCAACCTCGTGCTGCTGATGCGTCCGTAAGCCTACATTCTAGATTGCAGACCGATATATCAACTATTGACGGACAACCACTTCAAGACGGAGTAGAATATTGGGCTGTTGTTGTTGTCGAATACAATGACGGAAGATTTGGAACGCCTTCGGCTCAATTTGGACCCGCCACTCCTACCGACGAAGTCCCGCGTCCTCCTGCTTGGGCTACTGCTCTATCAGGGGATACTGTAGTCGCCGTTGATGGAGAGGTATTGGCTGAATGGGCTCGTTGTGAAGCACTCGATTTACTGAGCACTAGAGTATACGCATCTACAACAGAAATCAGTGATGCCTTGGGTATGAGCATTCATTCAGAATTCTTACCTCAAGTAGGCAACACTAGTATCATTACACTAGAAGCAGGAAAACCACACTGGTTGGCTTTCACTTGTGTTGACGAGGCTGGACAAGAAGACTTAGTCAATGCAACAGTGATTGGTCCTGTAGTTCCTACTGGAGGAATTGACGATGGCGTACCTCCTCCAAGACTGAATGGTGTTTGGGCTGAAGATGTACCTAATGACGACGGTGGCCGTGTACAAATTGGGTGGGAAAACTCCGTAGCATCTGATTGCGCATTTGTTGTTGTATATATGACGCTAGAAGACCCGAACAGTAGTTCACTTCCAACCAATGTCGATGCCTTCCAAGAAGCTGCTATCGTACCTGACTGTGAAACAAACATGACAATCATCGATTCGATTGGAGACGACTCGCTAGTTGATGGACAGACATATTGGATTGGAGCAGTTGCATTCGATAAATGGCTGAACGGGGATACAGGAGATGTGACTGTCCTCGAAGTCACGCCTTTCGTCAACAACATAGACGGTTCAAGCGAACCCGAAAGAATCAGCGAACTAAACGCGTGGGACCATCCTGAAGACGATGGTACTGCGATCGATATCTCATGGGCTCCATCCGAAGTTGATGACTTCGATTACTATGTGATTTGGGTTTCCGAGCACCCGCTTGATGACCTAACTGATTTCTGGCCAGTTGCTGGAATAGAGCCAGGAATTTGTGGCTGTATTGTAATGGACAAGCAATGGATTGATACTGAAAAGAGTCCGCTTGAACTGGAACTTAATACAGCATTGTACGGCGGAAACGGTTTGGAAACATCGCTGCCAAAACAAATCGTTCCAGATGTTGAATTATACGTTGCAGTTACTGTTCATGACGTCAAAGGCAATGTCTACTTGGATAATCTAAACACTGCAGTGGTTACTCCTATTGACAACCTTGCAGATAACACCCCTCCTGACAGACTAGTGAACTTGAATCTCTATGATAAGCCCGGAGATGATGGTACTGCGGTAATGTTAGAATTCGGCTTGTCACAAGCGAGTGACGTGGCTTACTACGAGGTATATGCTGCTGCATTTACATTCACTTCAGTAGGGCAAAGTGGCACTGTCAAAGAACCTATTACAACCCTCGACAGATCTCCAACACTTCCTTTGACAATTGAAGTCCTAGCTTTCGATACACTGGTTGTACCGAACACACCTGTCACCGTTGCAGTAGTACCAGTAGACTGGTCTGGCAATGCACATCTTGACAATTTGGTCACTTCAACCGCGATTGCAATTGATGATGGAATTGACGATGTAGGAGCATACCTGCCCGATATTGAAGGAGTCGCGCTAAAATGGATTGATGACTCAATCTTAGTTTCATGGGATCACACTACGGACTCTAGTGTCCGCTCGTACATGATTTTCATATCAGATAGTGAATTCAGTAATGTGGCTGATGCCACCAATGTAGGAATGAGCGATGTTTCAAGTGAGTTCTTGATAACGCCAGAACTCTACTCAGAATTGAGTAACGATAGTTCGTGGTGGGTCGGAATCTCTGCCAAGGATGATGTGAATTACCGTAAAGTCATCGAGTCTCAAAAGATCAATGCTATCGACTCTGATGGAAGCTCTGGAGATGGTGATTCAGACGGAGATAGTTCTGCCACTGACCTAGGAGAACTGTTCACCTCTGACAACCTGATAATTGCAGGAATGGTACTAATTGCCCTACTTCTGCTGGTTCTAGTTCTTCGTGGACGAGGCGGTCGCAAGCCTGGTAGAAACAAGGAATGGGAATTGCAAGAAGCAACTTGGGGTATTGAAGCCAGAAGTGGCTGGGATGATGTTGGAAGCTTCGGTGGTCAAGTAGCGCCACCGGTTGCACCACCTCCAGCAATTCAGCCTGCTCAGCAAAATGACATCTATGCTGCAGCTCAAAGGATTCAGCAACCTAGCCAACCTGTGCAACAACAACAACGTTGGTCACAGCCTGCCCAGCAACAGCAACCACCGCAAGGAGGAATAGACACCTCCTTCTTGGATGACTTGTTGTGATCGCATGATGGAAGGGCCAAAGAGTGCGGTGTTCACAACCGTCAGAGCACGAGATGGACACCTATTCCATCTCGACATGCACTTGGCTAGGCTGGCAAAGCATGCCGAGGTTTTGGGAATAATTATTCCTGAGTTTGAAATTCCAGAAGGTCTTGATGGTCTAGTAAAAATCCAAGTTGATGAAAATGGAGTTGGATTTCACAGTAAACCAATCTATCAAGAAATACACATGGATGCAGAAGGAATTACTGTACCTGCACCCAGATGGACGCGCAAAGTCACCGGCACAAAACATGGTGACTGGGAGGCTTATCGCAACATCACAACAGATGCTTTCAGCAAGGGTGCAGATGTAGCTCTACTCGTGCACGACTTTTGCATCGTCGATGGTGATAGAGTGATGCCACTTGTATTGGATGAAGATGGAGTTGTATGGATTAGTGGGCCAGAATTCGGCGGCGTTGATTCTGTAACCTTTGACATTTGTAAACCAAATATCGAGCAGGCTGGATTTGTTATCAGCGAAGGGCGATTGAATGAGAGATTAGTCGCCCGTGCAAAGGAAATTGTGCTATTAGGAACAGGCATGGGTGCCGCTAGACTGTGCGTATTGGATGATGTTGATATCGGCGATGGAAGCAGCAGTTTGCAAAAGGTATGCATCGAGGCTCTTGGAGATGATTGGAGATGATTGACAACCTCCTTAACTCTCAAGGCGAGGACAGAATCTTGCTACTCTCTGGAGGGCCAAAATCACATCTAGCACAGCGTAGTATGTTCGCTAAAGGTATGAAAAAAAGGCTGGTTATCACCCAGCCATCAATAGAACCTCAAATGAATCATTCACCACTAAACGGTGAAACTATTCTTCATTTTGACAAGAAGCCGATGGAAGGAAGTTTGCAAATCTGGAGCGATAATGGTTGGAAAGTAACTAACATTCTCAATGCCAAAAATTTGGAAGTAATGCTTCGCTCTCTTATCTCGCATACTCCAAAAGGTTCGGTTTGGGCTGGAGCGTTGTCTTATGATTTAGTCCAATGGACCCAACCAATATCACTTCAACATCCTCCTGACGAAGGTGAGATTTTAGCAGTACTTTGGTTAGTCGAAGAATGGATAGAAGGAGAGGTTCGCTCACCAGAAATTCCAAGCCCAATACGAATGGTCGGCGAGACTTCTTCTCATACCGACGAAGAGCACGCACAAATTGTTCATAGGATCAAACAATCAATAACTGCAGGAGAGATGTACCAACTCAATTTTGGTAGAACATGGACTGGGCCTCTGGGCGAAGACCCTGCGCAAATTTTCCACAGATTAACAACTAACAATCCTGCACCATTTAGCGGATATATTGAAGCCGCAGATTTAGGATTGGCCCTAGCATCCTCATCGCCTGAGATTTTACTTGATACAGAGGATGGTACAGTAATGACTGCACCAATAAAAGGCACAAGACCTAGAGGTTCGGATGCTGACCAAGAATCTCTACTGCGAAGAGATTTGGTTCATGACGTTAAGGAGAGAGCGGAGCATCGGATGCTTGTAGATTTGGAACGCAATGATTTGGGGATCGTTGCAAAATCGGGAAGCGTTCATCAATCAAGATTCGATGTGGAGGCATACGCAAATGTCCAACATTTGGTTTCTCAAGTCAAAGGGATTCTGGACGACGACAAGGATGGAATCGATGCCCTCCAAGCATTATTCCCGGGAGGTAGCATCACTGGCTGCCCCAAAACGGTAGTATGTGCCGCAATCGATGAACTGGAAAAGAAGCCTAGGTCATTCTGGACCGGTTCAATGGGTTGGATAGATGTTCACACAGGAGATTCAACTTGGAATATAATGATTCGAACATTGGAAGCTAGGTTCAGTCCAGATGGCTGGCAAGGTACGGTAATTGCTGGTGGAGGAATAACCATAGAAAGTAATCCTGAAGCCGAAGTTGCAGAATCTGTATGGAAGGCTGCTGCTTTACGTAGAGCGTGTGGATGGCTTAATCCGGAAACTAAACCAATCCCAAAAGGAGACTTAGGAATCTATCCTTTGTATGTTGAACAACAACAATACCAGACAGAGGAATTGTTCGATTTGAATATAGCATTCATCGATAATCTAGACTCCTTTTCTCACAATATTATTCACGCGCTACAAACTCTAGGATGCAATGTAGAAACTTTTGACGGCCGAGGAGATATTGTGGAGTTCAACCATGATGCAATAGTCATCGGCCCGGGTCCAGGAAGACCTGAAATCTCACCTTTATCGATGCATGCTGCATCACTGGACATGCCCGTTCTAGGAATCTGTTTAGGTCATCAAGCAATAGGTTTGGCAAGAGGAATGGAGTTAGTTGAAAGTCCCCTAGGGCCCGTTCACGGAGTGCCTTCAACAATCGTTGCCGATGGCAATGGTCTGCTGTCTAAAGGAGAGCACGTTATGACTAGATACAATTCATTAGTCCTTAGAGGCGATGGTGATATTTTGGTAACGGCAAATGATGAAACGGGCACCCTACCAATGGAAATTAGAGATGGAAATACCTACGGATTACAGTTCCATCCAGAATCGATTGGTTCGAGTGGAGGAATGGAAGTCCTGTCTGAATTCTTGCGTAGAATAGCGCATTGTTGAAGTGTAGATTATGAGTGGGAGTTAACATGCCGACCTGCCGACATTGCTACTGCGTATATCCTCGTGAGCAATTCATCCATGGAAATGGCCCTA
>PBXT01000115.1 GCA_002727695.1 Methanobacteriota archaeon
GAATTCGTTTTTCATACATAGAAATCTACCCGTGTCTTCAGGATATTTCTTGCCAATTGAAGACATTAAATTGTCCAATATTTTGTTCTGGATTTCATTTCCACCTTTTTTAGGATGCAGGAAATAGGAGGCAGCATTTACCAAAACAGTTTCACTATTTTCCTTCTGTATTATTTCCAGTACATTTTGGTCAATGTAATGTTCTGTGTAGTAGTCAACCATCGCATGATAGTTTTTTTCAATTTCTGACATCTAGACAGCCTCTAACAATTAGTTGAGGAATCCGTAAGACCAATCGTGAGGAGGAGCGAAGGTCTCCTTGATAGAACGTGGACTTACCCATCGAAGCAGATTCAATGGCGAACCGGCCTTGTCGTTAGTTCCACTTCCTCTTGCACCACCAAATGGCTGCTGTCCTACAACTGCACCAGTTGGCTTGTCGTTGATGTAGAAGTTGCCTGCGCTGAATCGAAGAGCTTTCAAAGCGGTCTCAATATTCCTGCGGTCGGTAGCGAAAATCGAACCGGTCAGTGCATATTCAGACGTTGAATCACACACTTCTAGGATTCTCTCAAAGTCGCTATCGGGATAGATATGGATTGAAAGTACTGGGCCAAATATTTCCTCAGCCATTGATTCATATCTCGAATCCTTGCACAGAATTGTGGTTGGCTCAATGAAGTAACCAGTCTTGTCATCATATCCGCCACCTGTTACAATTTCGCAACTTGGGTCTTCTTTTGCCCTATCGATATATCCGGTGATATTGTCGAATGACTTTCTGTCGATAACTGCAGACATGAAGTTGGAGAAATCTCTTGGGTCGCCCATTCGAATCTTAGAAACTTCTGCGCAATATTCGTCTTTTATTTCATCCCAGACGCTTTCTGGAATGTAAGCACGGCTTGCTGCACTGCACTTTTGGCCTTGGAATTCGAATGCACCGCGAAGTAGTGCAACGGTCAGAGCACGCTTGTCGCAATCAGGGTGTGCGACGATGAAATCCTTGCCCCCCGTTTCACCGACAATCCTTGGGTATGAACGCATGTTCTCTAGGTTGTTTGCGATGTCCTTCCACATCTTTCTGAATACTGCGGTAGAACCCGTAAAGTGAACTCCAGCGAGTTCTGGATGCGACATACAGATGTCTCCAACAACACTTGCTTTACCAGGGATGAAATTGATTACGCCAGGTGGTAAACCAGCATCCATCATCAAGCGCATTAATCTATAATTAGACACATAGGAGTTCCTTGACGGCTTCCAAACACCGGTATTACCCATGATTGCCGCACTTGAGGGAAGGTTCGCTGCAATGCTGCTAAAGTTGAACGGAGTTACGCTGAATACGAACCCTTCAAGTGGTCTAACTTCACTTGAATTCCACATAGAAGATGGTGAGACAGGAGGTTGAAGGTCTTCGTAGATTTGATGGCAATAGTCGCTGTTGAATCTCCAGAAATCGATCAATTCACAAGCGGAATCGATTTCTGCTTGGTGGCAAGTCTTTGATTGATTTAGCATAGTGGATGCATTTATTTCAGCACGGCGAGGACCTGCTAGCAATTCGCTAGCTTTCAGGAAAATAGCACAACGTGATTCCCAAGGCATAGTTGACCACATTTCATGAGCCTCTAAAGCAGCATCAATGGCAGACTTGACTTCCTTTTCTCCAGCCATGTGCACTCTTGCGATAACGTGACTGTGGTCGTGTGGCATCACCTGCTCAACAACATCTCCAGTGAATACTTCTTCACCGTTGATGATACAAGGAATTTCCAAAACTTCTCTTTCCTGCTTTTCGAGTTCAGCCTTCAGCAGGGTTCTCTCATTGCTTCCTGGAAGGTATCCAAGAACTGGCTCATTGACAGGGGTTGGGGGTCGAACGACGTTGTTCACCATATCTACCCCGAAGGGTTGTGGCACAAAATAATGCCCATCAATACAAATGAGACATTTTGTGCCTTACTTTGGCTAATTTTGGGGCTACTACCATTTGGCAGTAGCCGTTTCCAGGGTTCAACTCGAAGTAGTTATGATGGTATTCTTCAGCCTCATGGTAATTTGATAATTCAGTTATCTCGGTAACGATCTCATCATCGAAATACTGCTGAAAATCTTCTTTGATTCTTTGAGCGAGAATTTTCTGGTCCTCATCAACATAGTAAATCACTGAACGGTACTGCGTTCCAATATCGTTTCCTTGACGATTTAGTTGAGTAGGGTCGTGCACTGTGAAGAAAACTTCCAGTATGGTTTCGTATGAGATTATTGAATCATCATAGATAACCTCGACAACCTCTGCATGTCCTGTAGAACCACTGCATACGGATTTGTAGTTTGGATTTGGGTCATGCCCTCCCGCATATCCAGGTAATGCAGATTCTATTCCTCGCATGTTCTTGTAAGCACCTTCTACACACCAGAAGCATCCTCCGCCTAATACTGCTCTTGCCATACCAACGCCTGTTGATTATCGTATATTGAGTTCTGTAATTTGCAATGTGTGCGTGGGAATAATTAGTTTGGACATAATCGAATAGACATGCGAGTCCCTCTTTTGGTAGTGATTCTGTTACTCGGCAGTATGCCGATACAGGTCGAAGCCACCTCAGGGCGAGCACTGACCGCTGAAATTGTCATCAGCGAATATGTTTGGACTTCTTCAGATGAAATCATTGTCGAAGTATATGTTTCAGGGGCGCCTTTCAATCGAAACCTTACATTGGATTGGGAATTGAGTGATGAAAATGGTGAGATTCTAAACGATTCAATCGTGTTCCAAATGGGTGCTTCAACCCATATTGTCCAAATCCCGCTGAGCCGCTTTTATTCTGGAGGTATCTATCATGACATTTCGGTTGAGGTAAGTCTAGATTCAACAGTTGTAAATGACAACCAACCATTCACTGTTTTGAGAGATTCTTATCTTCAACCAGCATCCAACTTGGTTGTATTTGGTGATTCACTATCAGATATGGGTAATGGCAACAACAGTGCCATTGTATCAGTAGTCTTCTCTTCACCTCCTTACTGGCAGGGTAGATTTTCCAACGGTCCAGTATGGATCGAGCATATTTCCGATTCTTACGGACTATCCACTACCTTCGGTGATGGAACTGCACAAGGTGATAATCGGGCATTTGGCGGTTCCCAAACTGGTCAAGGTTATGCTTACCTTACGCTACCAAATGTTGGAACACAAATCAATAATTATCTAGCCAATGTTCAGTCTAGTTTCTCTAACTCAGATGTGATTTTCTTGTGGGCTGGAGGAAATGATTTCCTCTACGGTACAGGAAATCCCGATCTTATCAGCCAGAACATGGCTTCACATATTCGGGCCCTAGAATTGGCTGGCGCTACTAGATTTGTCGTAGCTAATCTTCCTCCTTTGGAGTTAACACCTGAGGGGGCATCACGTACTGCTCAGCAGCAAGCAACAATGGCTTCAGATGTAGTTTCCTACAACTCTAAACTGGCTCAAGAAGTTACCAATCTAACCAACACATTGAGCATAGAAATTACCCTAATAGATGCTTGGTCAATATTCAATGAGATTGTCAATAACGCAGACCATGTTGGAATTACTAACACCCAAGACCAAGCATGTTCCGGTGGTGCTACAGTTCCGCTTGTGCCCCTGCCTATCTGCGGAAGTGGGGCAAATGTGGTATCAAATGTCGATGAGTATCTATTCTTCGACAAAGCTCATCCAAGCGCGACTATGCACAAGATAATCGGTCAATTTGCTGTAATGAACATCGGTGATGCAGATACTGATGGTGACGGTGTTACCGATTCAAACGATATTTGTGATTGGACTGAGGACACCTCAACAGTAAACGCTGAAGGCTGTGATTGGAGTCAACAGGACGAAGATTCGGACGGCGTTGCCAATGCTAACGATGAATGTCTTGGCACAAACTCAGGTTATTCAGTCGACATAAACGGATGTGCTGATTATCAAAAAGACACCGACGGCGATGGACTAACTGACGATGTGGACCCTTGTCCAAACGATGTATCTGGACAAGATTACGATTCAGATGGATGTATTGATTTGGTCGATGAAGACGATGATAACGATGGGGTAATCGATACTGAAGATTACTGTCCGAGAGGACAGATTGGTTTGCATTCTCACGATTTTGACGAAGATGGTTGCCACGATGATGAGGACCTCGACGATGATCAAGATGGATTGCCAGATGATGAAGAATCAGAAGCTGGCAGCGACCCATTCGATGTAGATAGCGACGATGACGGAGTTTGGGATGGCCAAGATTCATTCCCTACTGACCCTAGCGAGTGGAAAGATTCTGATTCAGATGGCTATGGAGACAATTCCGATGCTTTCCCTAATGATGAGTCAGAGTGGGCTGATTCAGATTATGATGACGTAGGCGATAACACCGATGCATTCCCTAATGACCCTACCGAATGGGATGATTCAGACCTGGATGGGATTGGTGATAATTCTGATGATTGTCCATTCCAATTCGGAACCTCATACTTCCCTAAGGGCTGCCCGGACCGAGATTCAGATGGTTATGCAGATGAGAATGACCAGTTCCCGGATGATGCCGATGAATGGAATGATGCTGACGGCGATGGAGTTGGCGATAATTCCGATGCATTCCCTGATGATTCAGAAGAATGGTTAGATTCCGATATGGATGGATTCGGAGATAACGGAGATGCATTCCCATTCGATGAGTCTGAATGGTTGGATAGCGATTTTGACGGGTGTGGCGACAACTCGGATGCATTCCCATTCGATTCGACAGAATGTATCGATTCTGACTTAGACGGAGTAGGAGACAATAGCGACCCCTGGCCTTACGACCCTCTAGAATGGGCAGACAGTGATTATGATGGAGTAGGTGATAATTCTGATTTCGACCCATACGATGCATCAGAGACGAAGGATAGCGATGGTGATGGAGTAGGAGATAATTCCGATCTATGGCCGCTTGACCCAAGCAAGAAAAGGGATAGTGACGGTGA
>PBXT01000116.1 GCA_002727695.1 Methanobacteriota archaeon
AATTCCACGACTTCTCGCTATACTAAAACCGATTATGGGCCATAGAATAAGTGAGCACATGAACCAGATTAAGCCCATTAGGTCTGGAGAAGAATTACTTGAAAGAATACCAGTAATTGCCAATATGACAACTATAATTGTAGGCCATAAGGGTGCAAAAAACCCCTTCCAAAAATGTCCATAATCGATTTCAATCTCGAATTTTTCTCCAGAATTTACTGGGAACTTTTGTTTGCAGACGGGACAGAGAAGTTTTCCATAATAGTTCAATGGAGCTGCTAGTTTAATGTTACAAGAAGGACATTTTACCTCTACTTTTGCTTCTAAAATGTCAGGCGTATCAGATGACATTTACGCACCCCCTGAAAGTGCTTGTAAGGCTCCAACTGAGACGATGAAAGCAATCCAGGCAATAGCTAACTTTAGCGACAAACGAGACCCCTTTTCACAATGTAAATTCCCAGATTTCTTCGCTCTACGAATCATTAACCATGACAATAATGGCCACAGTAGAAGGTGCCCCGACATCCAAAGTATGGTGACAATATGTGTCATTGGGCTGTATGGATTGCCAGCAATACCCAGATTCTTATTTGTCAAAAGAATCAATGAAAATAGAGATATTCCCCACCCACCAAAAATAGGAACTCCTAATCCAAACCAGAAACCTTGGAATTTCTGTTTGGCTTCATCACTGACGAAAATCGACACCTTAACACGCTCTGAAATCGAAATACACCTAAATGGCTAGAGGCAATCTCTTGAACAATCGTAAATTAATTGTTTCCCAACACTTCATTTGCGTTCAACCCTGTCTTATTCCGAGACAGGGAAATAGAATGGTCCGTAATCCCAAGTCATAATTCCATGGTAAAGTTTTGCAGCAATAATACTGATCAAGGTCATGAATAAACAGAATACAAACAATGGCCATTTCTTCTTTGATAATGCATAAATTGTTCTCTCCAACGAAGAGATAATTGCCGCGATACACAGTATAAGTCCGATTACAGAACTAAAATCAGAAATGAATGCAATGAGTAATGCAAAACCAAGAAGAATAATCGGCAGAGCAGATAACAGAACTGCAGATTGATTAACCTTCATGGGTTACCACATCGACAAAATCTATGCATCATTAAGATAGGTCGATTCTGATCTCTCCAGATTCTCCATAGTCGTTGTTCATGCCGTATGTTTTGCCATCATAGATGAACCCGATGTCTTCTTCATAGAAAGTGTACTTCATTATCCAAACTTTAGAGTCTTGTAGAGTAACGTACTTCATGTCACTGGAGAAGTCCCCGAATGAATAGCTGTCTTCCTCGTTACCTTCTACGAAGAATTCAACTTCACCTCCCCATGAATAGAAGTCTTCATTGCTCTGGTCAAAGAACTTGATATCCCAGTTAGAATCGCTACAAGAAAATGAAATTGGTGAATCATCATTTGCGCCACCTGCAAACTTTCTTACTAAATCCAATTCAATGGTTCCAGAATCACCATTTCTGTTGTCACCGCCATACACGGAGTCTCCAACAATGAATCCAATATCGCCTTCATAGAAGGTATATTTCATTGTCCAATCAAGAGAATCGTCTAATGTAACATACTTTTTGTTGCTAGAAAAGTACTCCAAAACTTCGGTATTCCCCTTTGAATCAGTAAACTCAACCCTGCCATCCCAAGAGCCAAAATTATCGTTGCTGTGGTCAAAAAATTCTACATGCCATGAAGATGGGCAATCTGAAAATGAAATTCTAGGATCATCGTCCAATAGGTTCCATAGGCATCCAGCAAGAGAGCTACTCAAGATGGTCAGGCAGAGAAGTGTGGCAATCTTTCGCATATTGTTCACTGAATTGCCATTGTTGTGTCACATATAAAGGAAATCCCGGTTTTCCACCTTTTTTGAGAGTTAATCGCTCCCAGGCCTAGTAGTTTCAGACTAGATTATGAAAAAAAATACTGGTGCGGAGAGGCTATCCACTATGCAGAGTTGTGAAATGGATAGTCTCTCTCGGATTCGAACCGAGGTCGGCGGGACCAGAACCCACCATGATGGACCACTACACTAAGAGACTAGCAGACTGGCCCAAAAGCCTCTCATTCTTCAATTAAGCGGTTTGATTAATTCAACCCCGAAGTGCAGAGATTACCTTATCCAATTGTTCAGGTGATGGTCTAAGGATATCTTCTCCCATATCGACAATCGGAGTTTCGTGCAGGTCAAGGTCTGCATCGAGTGAAGGCTTCTCTCCATCGAAGTAAAGCAATCCCATCACGTGCTTTCTCTCTGCGTCTGCCGTGTGCAATGCTCCAAGAGCAGCTACAGCATCTGAGATGTCATGGTCTTCAGAAATAGTCTCCAATCTCATTGTGGAGCCATCGTGCAGAGTGATATCTCTGTAAGAACCTGCTGGGACTTCAACCTGCTCAAGAGGAGAGAAGTGTGGAATGTATCCAACTGAATGTAGTTCTGCCGAGTTATCCTTGACGTATCCGTATGAACGTAGAGATTCATCGTTGTTGTTGAAGGTTACACAGGGGCTAATTACATCGATTAAAGCGAATCCTTTGTGGGACATTGCTGCCTTGATGATTGCAGTTAGCTGCTTCTTTGAGCCACTGAATGAACGTGCTACGAAAGAGCATCCAAGGTTGATTGCCATAGCACAAAGATCGATTGGTTGGGTCTCGTTTACAGCCCCTTTCTTCTTCTTAGAGCCGACATCTGCAGTTGCAGAGTATTGTCCTTTAGTAAGTCCGTAAACGCCGTTGTTTTCCACGATGTAAACCATGTCGACATTTCTTCTAATTGCGTGGATCAATTGTCCAATTCCAATTGAAGCGGAGTCTCCGTCTCCTGATACTCCAAGGTAGGTTAGATCGGTGTTGACTACGTTAGCGCCGGTAGTAACAGATGGCATTCTTCCGTGAACCGTGTTAAATCCGTGGGATTGGCCGAGGTAGTATGCAGGTGTCTTGGACGAACATCCGATTCCACTCATCTTTGCAATGCGATGTGGCTTGATTCCGTTCTCCCATGCAGCGTTAACAATAACGCTGGAGATTTGGTCGTGTCCACAACCCGGACATAGAGATGATTTTCCTCCAGTGTAGGAGTCTTTTGGCTCGTTGATTACGTTCAACTTGACTGCTCTAACTGGCTTCTCACTCATGCGCCCACCTCCTTGAGAACATCGACGATTCTTTCAGCATACAATCTTGCGCGAGGTGGCATTCCATCGCTGTAAGCAACGCTGTGCATCTTGTCCAGCAAGTGATTTGGATATTCTTTGCGCATGATTCCGTATAGCTGTGCGTCTCTGTTAATTTCGAGAACAACAACATTGTTATGTTTCTCAACAAACGCTTGAACTTCACTGTGAAGAGGAAGTGCTCGTACTCTGAGAGTGCTGACTTTCTTGCCAGTCATCTCTTCGAGAATATCGTCAATTTCTTCGATAGTATTCTCCATTGAACCGTAGAATACAATTCCGATATCCTGCTCTTCTTCCTCACGAACAATCGGTGCTGGTAACTTGTCCCTCGCTCCGTCGATCTTGCGTTTTAACCGGCCCATCAGTTTGTAGTAGACATCTGGTTTCTCTGAATATGTACCGTCTTCATCGTGACCAGTTCCTCTGTATAGGATCGGATCTAAGCCGGAACCTGGAAGAGTTCTGTAAGGGATTCCATCCCCGTCAACATCACGGTATCGGCCGTAATTCTCGATAGAATCCATTTGTTCCTGTGTCAGGACAACCTTTCCTCTATCCATTGACTCTGTAGGGTACTCAAATCCTTGGCTGGCCCATTTGTTCATACCTAAGTCTAGGTCAGAGAATCCAAAGACAGGAGTTTGATATCTTTCAGCAGCATCGAATACTCTCCATCCGAATTCGAAACACTCCTCTACAGTTCCCGGGATGAATACAATGTGCTGAGTATCTCCGTGGCTTCCTTCGTACAGCATGGATAAGTCACCTTGCTGGGTTCTTGTTGGCAAACCTGTGGAAGGTCCGACACGGTTTACGTCCCAGAATACTGCTGGCACTTCTGCGAAGTAGGAAAGTCCGATGAATTCCTGCATCAATGAAATACCTGGTCCAGAGGTAGCAGTCATACCTCGAGCGCCAGCCCAACCTGCTCCGAGTACCATTCCAGCAGCAGCCAACTCGTCTTCCGCTTGTAGAACAGCGTAGGTTGCCTTGCCTTCATGAGTTCTCAATTCAGGTAGCCAAGCGATAATTCCTTCTGCGAGGCTTGATGATGGAGTGATTGGATACCATGAGAGCATCTGAACTCCACCAAAAATAGAACCTAGTGCAACTGCTTCATTACCTTCAACAAAGAATCCGCCTTCGAGAACCTCTCTTGCCTCAACAGCATAGGAATCGCTCTTAGTCAATTCTTCAGCACAGTATGCTCTACCCAATCTTGCTGCTTCAGCATTCAATTCGATTGCTTTTGCTTTGCCACCAAATTGCCTTGCAATGGCTGCCTCAAGCACATTTTGGTCCATTCCAAGCAGTTCTGCTAGGACACCAACATAAACTACGTTGGCAATCATCCTAGCCAACTTAGGATTCAATCCACGAGCAATTTTTGTCATTGGTACTGGATAAGAAATCACATCTTCTCGCTCCATCGGCATTTTTGAGTCCATGTTCCAAATTACCACGGTCCCCGGCTCTAGAGAAGCGAGATCTTCTTCCCATGTTGCTGGATTAACTAGAACTTGAATGTGAGTTCGATCACCCGGTGCTTGGTAACCTTTTTCAGACAGCCTAACGATGTACCAAGTTGGCAAGCCAGAGATGTTTGAAGGGAATAAATTCTTTCCACTTACTGGAATTCCCATGTCAAACAAAGTCTGTAGGAGAATTAGATTAGCGGACTGTGAACCAGTACCATTTGCTGTTGCGATGTTGATAGTAAAATCGTTTACAATCTTGTCCATTTCGGGTTGTCCCCTATGTCCTCACCCCCGGAGGGGGTTGGCCATTGACTCCCTGCGTTGGCCTACGACCTTTGAATGTGTTGGCGACAAAATTCGATTTTTACTAGGGGTAGTGCTCAAAACCAAAAGGGTAGTCGGCTAAACATGGCCGACAAAGATATTGCAGATACTTGGCGGGATGCAGAAAAGCTCCTAGACAAGGGTAAGTACGAAGAGGCACTATCTCTTTTGCGTCAAATTGATGCTGATGGAAAAGAGGCTACCACGCTTAGATTAGCTGGAAAAGCAATGCATCTGAAGGCAATGAAAACCGGGTCCTCTTCTGACTACAGAAAATCTGCCAGTTTGTACCGTGATGCTGTCAAAATTAATCCTAGGGACAAGCAGGCAAATGCACAATACAATCAACTTCTAAATGAGATGCAAGATAAGAGAATTTCTCAAACCATATTTCCTAGACTTGTAAATGAAGGAACCCCTACCCCTGCTGGATTATTTGCAATTGTAGCAACACTACTACTTCTTTTAGCGACTATTCAGCTCTTCCAATCTAGTGAGGGATTAGAAGATGGTGAAGCAGTAATGCGAATTACTTGGACTGATGAGTATGGCGTCTTCCATGATGAAACCATCACAATCACACTTCACAGAGCAGACGCTCCAGTACACGTTGAAAACTTCATTCTCCACGCAGAAGATGGCAATTACAACAGTGTTATCTTCCACAGAATTATTGCTGGATTCATGATTCAAGGAGGCGACTTCGTTAATCAAGCAGGAACCGGAGGTTACGCAGCTAAGTGGTACGGATATTGTAACGGTCAAGTAAAGGATAGTTCTGATGAATGTGCTCAGTCTAGCTGGACAATGCCTGATGAAGCAGATAACGGTTTGAAACACAATCCTGGGTCATTGGCTATGGCTAAGACCAATGCACCTCACACAGGTGGAAGCCAATTCTACATCGTTCCTTCTGATAGTACACCAAGTCACCTTGATGGCGTTCATACCGTATTTGGTACAGTCACAGACGGTCTAGAATATGTAGATTCAATTTCTTCTGTGGAAACTGGGCAGAATGACAGGCCAGTGAACGATGTAACTATTGTTTCAATAGAGATTACCGACGATGGAATCAGTGATGGCACCCCTTGGTACCAATTCTGGTGATTGAGCCCCAAAAAGGCATGTTGATATGATTGGGTCTATCGCAGACATTACATGAGCGAATCAGACCCATTCTCTTCGAAGAAAGATTTTCCACTAGGTGGACACTATTATTCACTCGATTCGTTAGATCAATCAGGTGTAGATACATCAACTCTGCCTTACTCTATTCGTGTGCTTTTGGAAGGCGCATTGAGAAATTGCGATGGTTTTCTAATCACTGAACAGGATGTCCGAAATATCGCTGGCTGGACAGCAAGTGGAGATAGGGGGGAGATACCTTTCCGACCTTCAAGAGTGATTCTTCAAGACTTCACGGGAGTCCCTGCAGTAGTAGATTTAGCCGCACTCAGAGATGCGATGGTAGAGATGGGCGGCGACCCAGAGAAAGTAAACCCTCAAGTTCCTGTAGATTTGGTAATAGATCACTCAGTACAGGTTGATATTTCAGGGTCAAATCCGGAGGCTCTTGACCTAAACTTAGACATTGAATATCATAGGAATATGGAGAGATACACCTTCCTAAAGTGGGGGCAACAATCTCTCGAGAACTTCAGAGCAGTTCCCCCTTCTAGAGGGATTGTACATCAAGTAAATCTGGAATGGATTGCAACGGTTGCTCGCCAAGAGAATGGAGTTTGGCTTCCCGACTCACTAGTGGGAACAGATTCTCACACTACTATGATTAACGGATTAGGAGTACTTGGCTGGGGTGTTGGTGGAATCGAGGCCGAAGCAGTAATGCTTGGTCAGCCAATTTACATGCTTTCACCAGATGTAGTTGGCTTCCGACTTACGGGCTCACTCAACACCGGTGTAACAGCCACTGACATGACTCTAAAAATCGTTGAAATGTTGCGTGAGCACGGAGTTGTTGGTAAGTTTGTGGAATTCTTCGGCCAGGGTATGGCTGCTCTATCCTTGCCAGACCGTGCTACTATCGCCAACATGGCACCTGAATATGGAGCAACTTGTGGCTTCTTCCCGGTTGATGATAACACGCTATCTTACATGAGGCTCTCCGGTAGAAATGAAGAGGATGTCGCTGGAGTTGAAGCTTATTGTAAGGCCCAAGGTTTGTGGTATGATTCATCTTCTCCCGAAAAGAGTTACACAGCGATGCTAGAATTAGACCTATCAACAGTTCAACCTGCTCTAGCAGGTCCCAAGAGGCCACAAGACAGAGTGGATTTGTCAGAAATGGCATCACACTTTGAACATTCATTAACACATGAAATCGGTCATCAAGGGCATGGCCTTTCAAATGAAGATCTATCGAAGTCATCATTGGTTGGTGGAGATTACGACCTAAATCACGGAGACGTTGTTATCGCAGCGATTACTTCCTGTACCAACACTTCTAACCCGGGAGTAATGCTTGCAGCAGGACTTTTGGCTAGGAAAGCCAGAAAGCGTGGCCTATTGGTCAAGCCATGGGTCAAAACCTCTCTAGCTCCCGGTTCTAGAGTAGTTACAGAATATTACGAAGCAAATGGTTTGGACAAGGATTTGGCAGCACTAGGGTTCAATAATGTAGGTTACGGCTGTACTACCTGTATCGGTAACTCAGGACCTTTGCCTGAAGACATTGAAGCAGCGATTGACGAATCTGGATTGATTGTTGGTTCTGTTATTTCGGGTAATCGTAATTTCGAAGGAAGAGTTCATTCTAAAGTCAAGGCATCATATCTTGCGAGCCCTCCTCTAGTTGTAGCCTATGCAATAGCGGGTAGTTTGAATGTGGATTTGACAACTGAGCCAATCGGATTTGACAGAACGGGCGAGCCTGTAATGTTGAGCGAAGTTTGGCCTACTAATGCAGAATTGGATGCTGCAATGTCAAAGATAACTCCTGAGATGTTCAGAGAGAGATATTCAACAGTAATGCAAGAACCTAGATGGGATTCAATACCTAGCGAAGCATCACCACTTTACCCGTGGCAAGACGATTCAACTTACATTCGTCTACCATCCTTCTTCCAAGGATTGTCGAAGGAAGCAAAACCAATAGAATCGATAGTAGGCGCTAAAGTTCTACTAAAGTTAGGAGATTCGATTACTACTGATCACATCTCCCCTGCCGGTGCATTCCCTGCAGATGGCCCTGCAGGAAAATGGCTAATAGAGCGTGGAGTTCAACAGGGTGATTTCAATTCATTTGGTAGCCGTAGAGGTAATCATGAAATTATGATGAGGGGTACTTTCGCAAACGTCAGAGTAAGGAACCAAATGGCTCCTGGAACAGAAGGGGGATTTGCACTGAATCACAAGACTGGTGAAGTAACCTCCGTATTCGAAGCAGCCATGGATAGTGAAGTTCCAATGGTAGTTTTGGCAGGTTCACAATACGGTACGGGAAGTAGCAGAGATTGGGCAGCTAAAGGCACATACTTGCTCGGAGTAAAAGCCGTAATTGCTACTTCCTTCGAAAGAATTCACAGGTCTAACCTTGTAGGAATGGGCGTTCTTCCACTGACTTTCAAATCTGGCGAAGATGCGGATTCCCTAGGTCTTGACGGCACTGAATCATTTGACATCCCAGTTACAGATGATGTACAAGCATTGCAAGAACTGACAGTAACTGCCAACAAATCAGATGGCTCGAGCGTTGAATTCCAAGTCGATGTAAGATTAGATACCCCTGTTGAGGTCGATTATTATCGAAACGGAGGAATCTTGCACACTGTCTTGAGAAACCTCGCACAGTAGAACCGGTGGGTTGATGTCACATCACCCGTAGGGTGATACATGCAGGAGTTGAGGGGCTACATTCGCTATCGATTCCGCAGTGATGATGACGATATCGACGTCTTACTCGAAGGGGATGCTGATTGGGTACGAGAAATCGTAGCAGAATTGGGTTTGACCAAGGTTGGCTGGGCAATGCCAATGGCAGTTGATAGCACGTCTATTTCTAATTCGGGATTCGCATCAGATTCTCCGGTTGAATCCGGGAAACCTAAGGACATGGGTCCAGAACCGGACCCTTCCAGGATTCCTGTTGTAAGAAGGCCAATAGGTGAATTGAACCTTGCCGCCAAATTGGTTGAAGCAGGTTTGGAACAACCAGTCAGGCCTTCAGCAGATGAATTGAGGGAACAACTGCAAGAGATCGAAGAACCACATCCTGCTCAAGGCCCTATGGTGAAAGACCCGATGGCAGAATCTTGGTTGAAAGAATTGCTTAGAATCGTGGTTAGAAATCATGGTGTCACGGCGATAACCACTGAAACAATTGCACTCGCTGCTAGCGATTTTCTTGGAGACAGAGAAGGTTTAGAACTCGAATTATTTTTGGAAGGAATGTTTAGAGCTGGTAAACTCGTAAAAGTTCACGGCGGAAACAATACAGGATGGGGTCCTTCTCCCGCTTGGTTAGCCTCTGGATTGTGATTCTTAACGGATTATTCCGTGTTTGTAAAAAACGTTGTGCTGCACTGCATTTGAGCAAATCGCTTCCGGACATCATTCCAAAGCAATTAAAGTGGTAGTTGGAGTCCGGACAAACGAGTGATGATGATGCTTTGGAAGAGTATGAATGAAGATGGACGCGGAAGAGCGTTATTCTTGGTTTTAGTAATGTTACTTTCAACGA
>PBXT01000117.1 GCA_002727695.1 Methanobacteriota archaeon
AGCAAGTAGCAAATCGCTACACTGAACAGGGCAAGACCATCACTCAATCTCTCTTCATCACCGCATAGTAACTTAGAAAATGAGAGCATTATCGAACATCCAATAACGCTAGCCCAAGCGGCTCCCATCACCCCATATTCAGGAATCAATAACCACCCCGATAATCCTGCCGCAAGTACGACAAGTAAAATCAGCGTAGTAAACCTCCACGGGTTATGCCCTGCTTGTAGGGCAACATACCAAGGAATTGCAAGTAATGTCATCGCCCAACCTGCTAGCAGTATATCGAAAACCTGCACTGCGTCAGCATAATTTGAATCAAAGAACTTGGGGACTGAAAACGATACTATCAGGTGACCTGCAATTAACCCAACAGGCAGTATCGCAATAGTCCAATGATGGGCAGCAAGCATTCTTCCAGAGAATTTTCCAGGCTCATCCCGTGCCTCTCCTAGGTAAGGCAATAATGCGGCGCGCATTGCTTGTGGTAGCATAAGTCCAGCAATCCATGCCAATTGAGCGACATGATACAAACTCACATCATCATAGGATGCTAAGCCCGCAAGCAGGAACTTTTCCAACTTAGTAACATACGGTAAGATGCCTAATGTCACGGCAAATGGTAGAGCTGAAATCAGCAGGGCTTTACTTGAATTCCACTCTTGTGGCAAATCGTCATTTCCATCTCTGGCAAGCCTCTCACCAACCCACAAAGTTCCAATTAGAGAAATTAAAACTCCAATTGAAAATCCACACGCATAAATCGTAGGAGAATCGTAATCATTTACGAGGAAAAGATAGTACAATCCTGTTGTAATTACGCGCTCAATTAATTTGAGAATCGACTCAATTCTAGCCTCGCCCAAAGCTCTCAACATCGCCTTGTGCGGATAGGACATAATATGCCCAAAAGCAACTACAGCACAAGCCATCAACAATCCCAATGGAGCATCATCCCAGATTGAGGTTGAAACAATGGCACTACCGAGCAAAAACGGAACTGCGATGAAAGCCTGCAACTTGAGCACGCGTCGCACAGCCCTCCGGCTTGCACCTGGAGAGCGAGGAACATCACGAGCAATGATAGTCGGGAGCCCAGCATCGATCAAAATGTACATTGTTGCAAATGCATCCAAAATGACCACAAGTAGGCCATAATCGGATTGCAATAGCGCTTTAGCGAGAATTACTTGGCCGATTAATCCAAAGATGATTGCAAGGCCATCTGACGAGGCCAGCCACACGGTATCACGTGCTAATTTTGGCCGGCGCATAACCGACCCAGTGTGTATTAGGTTCTAAGGACGACCGTATTTAGGAAACTAGTCTAAAGATTGTAATATCTTGCTAACCAAGTGTTCTTTTTCATCAATTATCCAAGGCTCTAAGATTTTTGTTTCTTTTTCGCTCTTTAATCGCTGCACTCCGCCCCCACTGACGTTCAGTAATATACAGTCATCAGAGTTAATTTTCCCGTTTTCTTTGGCGTCAATTATTGAAGCCAATGCGACTTTAGCGGGTGAAAGGACATCTATGCCTTCAGTCTCTTCGAGGATTTTGCCAGCAGCAATCGCCTTGTCTTTTTCTACAATGTAGGTTTCACCTTCAGTTGCCTTTAGCACATCATAAACTCCGCCGGCTACCGAATATGCAGGAGTTTCACTAAGTAGGTAATCAGAGTAAACTTCAACATCACTATCTGGAAAATCGTCGTCTTCTAATTCTCTGGATTTCCTTTGCCATGCGTTGTGTATGGGGCAATGTTCGGGATTTTGGGAAAGGTGGAGTTTCGCTATGTTTTCTTTGCAGTGCCCTGAATCCACCAAACGTTTCATCATCTCATAAACCCCTATTGGCCCGGGTCCTCCACCTACTGCCTGAAAGTAATGGTCAGGTAATTTCCCGATTGCCTCGTAGGAGTTTAGAATCAAAGAGCCGATTCCATCCCTTCTGGCTATATTGTGCGCCCCACCTTCGAGTTGCCATCCTTGCAAACCTTTGCTAAGTTCTTTTGCAACGTCCTTTGCATCTTGATAAGTACCATCTTTTACAACAACAACCTTGACGCTTCCCGTGTTGATGGTTTTGTCAATCCAAATTCTATGAGCGTGTATTTCACCAACAATGACAATTAATGGAAAGTTATCCAGAGCACAAAAATGGGTAAAAGCTCTTGCAGTGTTCCCAGCAGAGGCACAAATCATACCCCTGCAAGAGTGATCTTTCATTCTTTGAATTGTAGGTACCGCTTCCATGTCCTTGAAAGACCCCGTAGGGCATATTGCATTCCTTTCTGGCCAATACCCGTGGAATGCAACCCATAGGTTTGACAATCCGAGCGTTTTCCCTAATTTTTCAGCTCGATAGGTTACTGTACCAGCAATTTGTGAACTAAATTTTCTTGCGGGGAGCCAATCAAAATATCTCCAGACTCCCATTTCATCAATAGGTTGGAACTTTTCATTATACTCGGCTTGAACCAACGCTCCATCTGTGAAATGCAGGGTGTAATTATCATCGAATTTCTCATTCGTTTTTATGCATTTTAGCGTGTAATTTCCCATCTAGTGTGCACCGGACCCGTTGTGACTCAATATTTCGTCCAGCACCTCGTTAATATCTTGTTTGCATGAGAATTATTGCAATATGTCATTGATTTTGCTAAATTTGAAATTAGGCTAATTGAGTATTCGTTTAGACAATGGTTGAAAGCACAGCGCCTTCTGGGCTGTAATATGGTGACCTGTGAATGGCTGGAAGAAGAAATCCGCGGAGTGATTCCAGATTGTGATGTTGAGGCGATTGATCTCAACGGCACACAGGACCATTTTCACATTCGTGTGATTTCTGAATCATTCGAAGGAATGCGTCCACTGCAGCGCCAAAAAATAATTTTGAATCACTTCAAACCATACATCCCAAGACCAATTCATGCAATCGATATCAAGTGCATGACTCCTGCACAAGCAGAAACTGCAGGAGATACAGTATTCCACCCACATGCCGGAGGAACAGGAATCCACATTAAGCGGATTCAAAAACACCAAAACAAGGAGTGACACAAATGGACTGGACACCTGAAGAATTGCAAGCAATAGTAGACGAGCACGCACTTGTGCTATTCATGAAAGGAGAACCTGGAGCCGCACAATGCGGTTTCTCAAACAGAGCAGCGCAAGTAATGCAAGCCCTAGGCGAGCCTTTCGCATCTGTTAACATTCTAAGCGACCCACGTGCAATTCCTTCTGTTTGCGCATGGTCAGATTTCCCTACAATGCCTCAGGTATTCGTACACGGTGAATTGATCGGCGGCTCAGACATCGCTCTTGAGATGTTGAACGATGGAAGCCTGCGTGAAATGTTCGATGCCGGACGCCAATCTTGAGATTTAGATTAAGGCAATGCTCATCAAGTATCCCTTAGCACAGTAGAATATGGGAGAAGAACCCAGCGTCGGTTTCGGTAAATTAGATGACGCTGGCTCGGCTGAAGACAAATATCGTAGAGAACTAGTCAGAATTAGGAAATCACCCTCGTTCAGAATTGGAGTTCATCTAATAACGGCCGTTGAGAAGCCATGGCGCCTAATCTTTCTGCCAATTTCTTTGCCATGGCTGATTTTTTCTTTAGGATTAGAGAGGTTAGGAAAGAAAGCCATACCCGAATTCGAACAACCGACTTTTGATGCTACTGAAAATCGTAAATCGATAGTTATGTTTCCGACCAATGGTGTTGGGTTTGGACACTTTACAAGACTTCTGTCTATTGCAAGGAGAATCAAAAAATTAGATGAAGAAGTTGAAGTGATATTCTTCACTACGATGCCTACACTCCATCTTCTCAAGAGAGAAGGAATCCCTGCATACCACCTTCCAGGACGGAAAAAATTCAACGACATGCCTGCAAAGACATGGAATAAAATCGTTGAAGAAAATATTGCCAATGTATTCGCAATACACAAACCTTCCATGTTCATATTTGACGGTGCATTCCCTTACAGGGGAATGCTAAACTCAATCCAAGGTAGAGACGAGATAAAGAAAGTATGGCTACGCAGAGGCACATTCAAGAAAGGAAGTACGAAAATTCCTGTCGATAGCATTAATCACTTTGATTACATTATTACTCCGAAGGATAGCGTAGAACTGGAAGAACATGACATGGAATTCACATCGACAGTTGTAAAGTGCGACCCGATATTGTATCTTGATGAAATTGAATTGAGACCAAAGGAGGATTTGAGGAATAGGTTAGGAATTCCGCACGATGCAATAGTGTGTTATCTACAGCTAGGGGCGGGAGAAATTAATGATATTGAATCAGATATTTCGATTTGCTTGTCGGAATTGGAAAAGCATGACAACGTGTATGTCGTACTTGGTGAATCGATGTTAGGAGGTCGCTTGCCTTCTATTGGAGGTAGAGTAAGAGTTCTTACTGATTATCCTAATTCAATGGATTTCAATGCATTTGATTTCACAATTATGGCTGCCGGGTACAATTCTTATCATGAGGCAATTCGATTTTCAGTACCTACAATTTCGATCCCGAACATGCAGACAGGTATGGATGACCAATTGGCTAGGGTCGAGGTTGCAGAAGAAGCAGGTGCAATGATTGTACTAAGAGAAGTAACGAAACGACGAGTTCAGGCAGTAGTTGAAAGGGTTCTAGATGAATCGGTTAGGAATTCAATGATCAAGGCATCAGAAAAGCTACATCGTCCTAACGGTGCAAATCAAATGGCAAAATGGATTATTGATGAGATTTGATATGTTCTCCCATCTTTGAAACAAGGCTATCCCTGTCAAGAGCGGTTTGTTCTGAATCAATCATATCTTTCATAGACCATTCACGCAACAATCTGCACTCTTCCTGAGTCATTGTTTCTAGGTATCTTGCAATGTTTTGCTTTATTTCGTCTCGGTACTTTTCGTGCAAAACCGCTTCAGACTCAGGAAACCATTTGCTCATCCAAGAAAAAGAATGAGTGTCTCCTCGAACTCTTTTCTTGAGTAGATAAAATAATTCGTAATCAATATCCAGTTTATTCGTCGCCCATGTTAATACATTTTCATGCTTAATTGGAATACCACTAACGAACCTCATTGCTTCTTTGTTATTGAATAATTTAACCAACGTTTCGTTGTCTATGTCTTCA